>CAZTYU010000001.1:0-3211 GCA_964617535.1 uncultured Bdellovibrionales bacterium
GCAGAGACGGAGATTCTACCAACACCAAAAGTTGAAAGCGCCGCTTCTGTAAACTTGCAGCTGCTGGACGTTGGTATGGACGAACAAGGAGCTCTGAACATTTCGGAAATCAGCCCTCGCTATACAGAGAATCAGCTGCTCGGACGCAACGAAGACGGCTCTGAAATCCCGGACAACGAAACCCTCTTCTGGGAAGTTAGACTGTCTCGCGGGGACGCGGGTGACGATAAGAACCGTCGCTATATGATCAAGGGCGTACCGGACTACAGACCGACTGAGCTGCAGTGGAAAGTATCGCTAATCAGAGCTGGTTCGGATCGACAAGCTGACGGAGCGCCGAGATGACCATTCGCGTCACAGTCCCGCTAAAAGACGTCGGTAAGATCGAGCGTAAAATGGCTCAGATCTGGCGTCAGGAGATGGGCAAAGCCATGCGCAGGGCTGCGTCTATGTGCAAACCCGTACTCATCGCGAGAACAGTCGACGCTCCGCCCGCAAAGCCCGGAGCTTCAGCGCCGCTTGGTGCCGTTGACCAGCGCAAGATTTTGGACGGCTGGGAATTCATATTCACGCCTGGAGATCTAAACATCATGATCTTCAACAAGGCGTACCATGCTGGTTTTGCCGACGCTGGTGTTCCAACAACAGCAACGAAAATTGGCGGTAAGAACCTAGTCGCTCTGGGACTCTTTCAAGCCTGGATGCAACGCAAAGGTATCAAGATCTCCGAGAAGCGGCGTAATGGCGCAACTGTTGTAATGCCTAGCGCCCGCGCAGCAAGATTCTTGATTTACAAGATCAACCAGCGGCAGGGAGAGTGGCGCTTTGCACCGCGCGGCTTTATTGACCGCAAGAACAAGCAAGGTGTCAGCGCTCGCGAAAGAATTACAGAGATTTTCTCTCGCGAAATCCTCGCGCAAAGAAATCGCATGATTGAAAAAGCCGCTACAATGGCGATCACGAAAGGTCGATAATGCTGGTCCCCTACGGACAAAAGCTTCAGGTCACGAGCGTTCGCGAGACATCGGCTGCTCGCGCGCCAATCAGAGCGCTTTCGGAGTACTTAAAAACAGTTCGGTTTTCGGAACCTGTTTCTGGTTCTGACCGGTTCCAGGTTGTTCAGGATGGCAAGTCAGATCCGGAGGATCTTGCCGACTATCCGTCTGTTGCTGTTTACGCTGAAGGTCCTGTCCGCTACGGAGCAGAAGACGGCAATCTTGAGCCTGTGAGCACTGTTGACGTTGACGACAAAGCGGCTTTACTTGTTGGCGATATTCAGACAACGCTACTCGTGCATGTCTGGACGAACGAGGACGAACACCGTGAGATCGTAATGCAGGCGCTAGAAGACGCCTTCTCGCCAAATGAGTGGATGTCAGGCTTTCAGCTAGAGATGCCGCACTATCACAACGGTCGGGCCACGTACCAAATTACTGAACTTGTGTTTGAGGACAGTCCAGACGACGTCTCAAGACGTTATCGCAAGCTTGTCGTGCAGTTGCAGGTTCGCTCACCCTATGTACGTTTGTTCAGCATTCCGAAGATACTACCGCGCAATCGTGTGGAAGTCGGCTAAAGTTTCAGGTAACTTCAATAGAGACTAAGGAGAAATCATGGCAGGCGCTGGTTACATTCGCAGATTTTCTTACTTCCCTGGAACGACTGAGCTCCAGGCGATTGAAGGTGTGGTTATCGTCGACCAGCGCTCGCCTGGTCCTATTCGAGGTGCATCTACTGGCGTTGTTGCCGTAGTTGGCGAGTGCGCCGACATGAGCCGCTGCTGCGCCGTCAACGCTTCTGGCGTTGTGATCAGCAAGATTGACCCAGTCGAGGTTTACGGAAGCTCTGACCTTCTCGACAAGATCGGCCCCTTTGATCGTTATCTTGGCGAGTTCGGGGACGAGATGGGCAATATGTTTGTTGAACTTCGCAACAAGCAGTTCAGCCGACTCGTCGTTGTTCCTGTCGACCTTGTTCGCCCAGCATCCGGCACGGATCAGTACGCCATTCGCATTTGGCGCCAGCTTCCGACCAACCGCTCGGCCACAGACACGACTCCGATCGTTCCCGTAATCGGAACCAAGATCCCCGCCGGTACACGCTTTGATGCCAGCTCCAACCGGTGCTATCTGGCTTCTCCTGTGACCTTCACAGGTAAGCCTCCCATGAGCTCCGGTACGGATGGGACTACCGTGGTCACAGGCCTTCCTGCCGCTGCAACCACCATCACCCGCGCTGCAGGCTCCTGGATCACCGATGGTGCTCAGGAAGGCGATCTCATCGTCCCTGGCTCCCTCAATGCCGCCGCGGCCTCTCAGAACCTCTACTGCGCTGGAGCCGGTACCCTGCGCATTGTGTCCGTGGACTCCGCTACGGTTGTCACCGTACAGCGTCTGGATGGCTCCAACTTCGTTGAGGACACTAGCTGGAAGGATGGCTCCGCCCTCGCTTGGCGCCTCCACCATGCCTCGGATGGCGACTCCTCGCAAAATGCGACTGAAGGTCACCAGCTCTCTGAAGCTGCGGGCTATACAGTACTTGCTCGTCCCGGCAACGCCACGATTGCTTCCGGCTCTGCGCTTACGCCCAACCCGCAGCCTACAGATCCTTCCGGAACTTACTGGGACGTCACGGCGGGGCTCATGGGCGTTTCGCACCCCTCCGGTGCGCTCACCTACGACGCCAACGTGCACGCAGCCAACCTTGCAGCCACATCGCTGCTCCGTGCGCGCTATCAGGACGCGCTAGACGCGCTGCTCAACGACGACACTCCCGAGAACGAAGTGTCTGTGCTCGTTTCAGCGCGTAAGGACGCCACCATCCAAGCGGCAATGCGCCTGCACGTTCTCAACGCATCTGCGCGCGGTATGAGCCGCGTAGCGGTCATCAGTCCCAAGCTGCAGACACTTACCAAGGCCACCATTCTCGGTAGCGCAGCTCCTGGCGTTGGTGGAGCCAGCGGCGGGGCTGTCCGTCACGAGCGTGTCATCTACGCTTGGCCAGGCGTCAAGACGTTTGTGCCAGAGCTCGTTGGTATAAGCATTGCGACCTCTGACAGCCTTACCACTGACGACGGTATCGTCGACACTGGCGCTGACGGCTGGATTGCAGCGCTTATGTCCGTACTTCCTCCGGAGAACAACATTGGCCAGGCTATGGAGCCTGTGCCAACAATCTTCTCTCCGGTGATCGGATACCAGCGCGGTACGCC
>CAZTYU010000001.1:3311-7803 GCA_964617535.1 uncultured Bdellovibrionales bacterium
CAGCGCATCGCTGGTTACTCGATCGACGACAAGTCGCTAAATACTCAAAGCCTTGCGGCTCAGGGTATCCATGTGATCCGTGTAGTTGTGCAAATGCTGCAAACACTTGACACGATCGTTCTCGCATCTGAGGTCGGTCCCAACGCTGACATCACAGTAAGGCAGGTTTGATAGATGGCTGCAGGACGTATTCTAGGTCAAAACGCAAGCATCATCCTGATCCAGGATGGTGCTCCGCTTACAGAAGTAAGCTGCATCAAGTCTTTTTCGTTCACCTTCGAGCTGGAGATGAAGGACGAAGGCTACTTGGGCGAAACCACCAATCGCAAGGACAGCGTCTTCAAGGGCGTGAAGCTCGACCTTGAGATGCATTCCACAAACGGGAAGACTTTCGATGTCATCCAAGCGATGATTGACAAGGCTCGTCGGCGAACGCCAGGTACTGTAATCAACATCAAAGCTGCGCTTACGTGGCCAAACGGCGATGTTGTTCGCGTTACCTTTCCTGACGTTGCATTCGGCGATTTCCCTGTTAATATTGGTTCTCGTACGGACTACATCACGTTCAAGATGGACGGCGCATGTTCCGAAGCTCGGGTTGTCCGTACATAAGGAAATCACATGTCTGTTGATATCAAGTCCTATCGCGCAGCGATGGAAGCCACGTTTACCTTTCCCGGTGAAGTGGCGGCTTCTACAGGTTACAAGTCCGTTACTGTTCGTGAGCTTAGCGCCAGCATGGAGTCCACTGCACTTGCTCGCGCGGGTATGGACGGTAGCAAGCTTGTGCACGAGCTCGTAAAGGAATCAGTTGTTCGTGCAGTGCTGGCCGATGGTACGGTCGAGCAGATTAACACTGGCGACGACTCGATTGACAAGTTCTGGACAGCCATTGGTCCAAAGGGTCGTACCCTTGTAGGAAACGCCTACACGCACATCAACCAGCCGAGACCCGCGGAGTCTGCGGATTTTTTGGCAAGCGTCCAGATCAGCGTACGGTAACAAGCTTCCCAATGCTTATGCTTGCGGGCAAGCTGCAGGGTGTCCGCAACTACCGGGCTGACTTCTGGAAGCGTATGGCGTTTGTATGCCGTTACGGCCATACAGATTTGGTTGTCGCCATGGGCATCCCTTCCAAGGATCTCAACGAGTTCATGGAAGCCGTCGGCCAGCTGATCACCGAAGAGAACAAAAATCCTGGTGCCGGAGATTAGTGCTAATCTCAAGGCATGCTTGAACTCGCCCAACAACTAGCCTACTATGTAAGTTTCGTAGATAATGGGGCTACTTCCAAACTCGTGCAGTTTGGACAGCAGTTGGCCTCAATCTCTATGATCGGCCAGACAGCACGAGCTTCGGTCGAGAGTATGCTGGCGCCACTTAATCGAATTGGCGCCCAGTGGTCGCAGCGCGAGCAGCAAATCAACAACATTACGCGGTCTTTGCGACAGTACGGTTATGTCGGCCAGTCTATTGCCGACATAAATGCCGATATTGCGCGCTCGATGCCAAACGCAACACAAGCAGAGCGTTCGGCTCGCTTCACGGAGGTTTACCAGCGGCAGTTCAACGCGGGTCGCGACATGGCTCGCGGTACCATCCAGACAATGACGCAACTGGCAGCAACTTTGCCGGGCGAAGTTGATGACTACATGCAGTCGTTCTCAATGAACCTAGCGCATGTGTCCAAAGCTTCGGGCATGACAACTGGGCGGGCTGCAAACCTGATCAGCCAGCTCACCGCAGGCGGCATTGCTGCTGGTATCGACTCGGGCCAGGCAGCCCGCGACCTTATGCAGTTTTTGACTGTAGGTCCGCATATTACAGACCGCTCGTGGGTAGAAGTCTGGGCAAACTTTGCGCGAGATCCGAGAACTGGTCGAAGGTTGCAGCAAACCGATATTAGCAGAATGAACGCCAATCAACGCGTTCGTGTGCTGGAAGATATTGCTTCGCAACTCGGGCCGCTGATGAATGCAACGGGCGACTCTTGGGACGCTGTCCTCGGTACGTTCAAATCGGGCATGCACGAGATGCGTTTGCAGATGACCGAGCCGATCTTCAAAGAATTCAAGAACCTGCTTAACGGCGCTAACAGACAGCTCGGCAACTTCATGGGATACGTCGGCCGCGGCGGTGAGTTTATTGCCAAGACGTTTAGCGGAAAGGTTCTGGCGCGCGCAACTCAGGGGCTGGATGTTCTAGGTTCAGAGATCTTCAAGTTTGCTAACGGTCCGTTACAGAATCTGATAGGCGATGGCGCTGCGATCTGGAGTATGGTCAAACGTAACGCCGGGCTTGTCCAGGGTTACTTTGCGCCAATGCTTCGGGGCGGTGGCGGTGTGTTGCGACGTCAGTGGGACGCACACGGTATGACTGCCGGAAGCGCTGCAACTATGGGGTTGTCGCTTATGGTAGGCCGGAGTCTCGGTATGATGTTCGGACCGTGGGGAGCCATTATCGGCTCTGTGCTTACGCGCATGTTTGTAAACGGACAGCTCAACCAGACATTTCTAGCGCTTGGTCGCGCTGCCGCGTTCCTCTGGCCAAGTTTGGTTGCGCTTGGTTCGGTTGTTTTGCGTACCTGGGATGCCTTTTCTTCGATGATTGGTTTGATCCTCTCGACTGTGTTGCCAGTGTTTGTCACCTCGATTGGAACCGGACTTAACTTCATCATCATTATGCTAACAGCTGCATTTAACCTTGTTGTTAACGTGGTGTTGATGGTGTTTTATCCAATCTTTATCGTGCTTGCCGTTGCGTTCCAGGGTCTGATGATGGTTGTGCAAGTCGTTATGGCGCTATTTCAAGCCTTGGTTGGCGTCCTGGGAACAGGCAGTACTACCACCGCAGACTTTATTGACGCGCTTGCTTGGTGTACTGAAAAGCTCAACGAGTTTACACGCAGTTTGCAGAGCGATACAAATTACCTGCTCCACGAAATGGGGCTTATGTCTGATGGCGAATACAATGCTTCGCAAGCAAGCTTGCGCGCTAGCAGCAACAGAACACCTCCGGGCTGGATGGCCGATTTGGAAAGAGCTGTAAACGCCATCAAAAACATACCCGGAGTCGACGGACGTGCCGGGCGACAACCTCCGCAGCCGCGACCACACACCAGCCAAGACTTTCGTTACAGTCGTTTCGACATCACGCAACGCTTCGCAGAGGGATTCGATCCGGACAGAGTCGCCTCAGCCTTTGCGAGCGAGCTGGAAGCCTTGTCCGAAAACCGCATGGAGTCCGGCTTCCAGCCCGCCTTCAGCACTGCGGGCTAATCAAGCACATTTGGGATTTTGATACGCTCGTAACTAACGGTCTCTGTGACCCTCGTTACGACGATATCGCTCACCAGAGCCAACGTGCGCACGATGTTTGCGTTGAGCTCTTTCTGGATAGCTTGATTAGCCGCGTCTACCCGGCTTACCAAGAACTTGAGATCCTTCTTGGTTGGTTTCCGAGTTACCTGGAAACGCAACGTATTGTTAAGGTTAGACAAGGAAGCGGGTACGCAATTGCGGGTCCAAAAGGAGTGATTGCCGAATGTATCGTCGGCCATTTCGATTTCAAGATTATTGGTGGGATCTGTCCAGAGATAGTCACCGCACAGAGCGGCTCCATACACCTCTAAATTGTCGACAATTTTACTGCCGTCAACTCTAACAAGCTTTATATCAATCCGGTATGTTGTTCGTTTCAAGCTGCGTTCTTCCTGATGGTCTGATTATGTAAACAATCCGCCCTTGCTTCCGCGCGTAGCGAACTGTAGCCCAAGTCCCGCTGCGCAAAGTTTCACCGTCTTCTTCTTTTGGCGTTGCCACCAAAATAGCGCAATTGTCAACAATGGCTCTGTTTCGCTTTAGGTACTCGTCTGGCGGAGCCGTTTCTTCTCCCGGAAGCATGGGACACTCTGCCATCTTGCTGGCGTCGCTAGGAGGGTGTTTAAAGACGCCCAAACCGATCCGACGGGCTACGGCATGGGCCTGCTCGTCGGCGCCAATGCAGGACCCGTGGCGCAGCCTGGCGGCCCCTCCGACGCTGAGCCTTCGGAGCAGTCCGACCAGAGTAGCAAGCTGTTTCTCTGTACAACCTTGTTGCGTGCCCGTAAAACCGATGTCGTGAAGAATCATTCTCTGCACACCCTGCAAGCTTGTGGCTCTTCTGTGTCTGTAACTATTCTAAGCGATCGTTTGAAACTATCAGTGCCTTTGATCTTCCTACCGCGATCAAACTCTTTTCGCAAGCTCTTGAGATCTTCCGGCCATTTGTCTCTGCCCGGAGAGCGAAACGTGTACCCTGTCATTTCTTCGTAAGCCTGCGCCTTTTCGTAAGCTTCTCTATGATTGAAGTACAGATCTCGCCATTCGCTCAGCCGCTGGTAAGGGCAGCAGGCGCAATCAGTTCGTTTGGGTACGGTTACACAGAGCTTGCGCAGCGATTCAAGCACAGTAGAGCGGTCCCAGCCCCATTCTCGCAAAGGATATCGGTACTG
>CAZTYU010000001.1:7903-9352 GCA_964617535.1 uncultured Bdellovibrionales bacterium
TCCCAGACACCGGGAAGCTCGTCGCCTGTCGGAGTGTGCAACAGTGTGAAGGTTTCTTCCAGACGGTGCAGCTCGTAGGCCATTGCTGTCGAGTCTGCACCGCCGGAGAAGGCCAGAATGTTGCTATTCGGAGGGGTTTGCTTAGGGTCCAGGCGTAACATTTTTGCTGTCGATTTTTCTGTAACCTTTACCCTCTCCCCTCGTACCCACTAGCGCTTTGGCGTGCGCAAGCATTCGCCGCAGACGAAGGGATAGGGCACATACCTGGGCTTACCGCAAGTCTCGCAAGTGTTTGTACTTGGATCGCGATAGCAAGCCTTGCAGGCAGCGACTGTCTGCTCAGGCTCTACTGGTCCTTCGCAGTTGTAACACTTTCTTGATAACGGCATTGGTTTGACACACTCCGCCTGATGCCAGGCAATATCACTACCAGAAACTACTTGGTCGCATTCTCTGCATTTGAACTTCATACTTTAGGATAGCGTGCAGAGGCAGACTGTGTCCCATCACGCAATGTCTCGTACTTGAAATCACAGAAAAGGTTTGGCGCTCGCATCTGAAGCTCCTTCAGGAGCTCGATCATTGGTCTGCGTACGCGCACATCTGCATGAGAGCTGCAACGCATACTAAATATGTGCCTCCAGGCTCTAACGTTTGCAGTAATGATGATTGGAGCTTCTGTGCAGTTAGGTAGAACTTCACGAGAGCAGGACTGTATACGCTTGCGATACTCGGTAGCGGACTCTCCATCATTTCGCTTGATAACCTCGCGGAGCTCGTGAGTAGTAACTCTGTAGTCTTCCAGCGCTCTGTCTATTCGCTTCTCAAACTGAGCAATCAGTTTCGGAGAGTTGTTGTATTCGTAGGGCAGTACAAAGCGCAGATGCTCGTCGTCAACATACCGCTGACTAACCTGTGAGAATGCTGTACCGGCTCTGTGTCTGACCAACTCGTGTGTTGTTGCTCTGTCGATGCCAAAGAACAGAACGGAGTAGCTAGAGTGCTCAAAGACAGAGCCGTGGGCAGACTCCATAATCCGCTCTAGATACTTTGCATTCTCTGCCAACGGTGTCCTCTTCTCGCCGAAACTAAGATAACACAGCTGTCCAGCAAACTGAGACAGGTCCTCGGCGTTTGTGAGATCCTCGACAGCTTCGTAGTCGCGAATGCCGGAACTATCCTCATCGAAGAGCTCTGACATAGTTCTTGCGGCAAGCTGAGCATCAAACCTTGTCTCCGCAACTACTTCGCATCTGGGAGCGTTGACATAATTGGCTCCGTTGTATGTCGTAAAGATTTCTAGCGCTTTCATTGCCAAGCGCTCGCTAGAACTTCCACTGTCTTGGCGTAAACATCGCAAACTGCTTTCTTGCAGTTTGGACACTCAACAAACATTGCGTAAGTAGCTTTTGCCAGTTCCTCTTGATCGTATTGGACTAGTCGCTGACA
>CAZTYU010000001.1:9452-14734 GCA_964617535.1 uncultured Bdellovibrionales bacterium
TCTTCGTACTGCTCCTTGGTGATTTCCTGGTAAGGAAGCAGACGATACTTGGTGTCCGCATCCGAATGTGGCAGAAAGCTGAGTCCTGTCACCTCGTCAAAGTGTTTGTACAACCACTGTCCAACTGGCCACCACTCGTTTGGACGTACGTAAATAGTGGCCGACTGGTTATGCCCCTTGATCCCGCACCAGGTCCGCATGATGCGCAGATAGCGCTCGCACTGCTCAAGCGCTGTTTCATGGTCGCGAAGCATTGCACCTTCGGGCGACTTTACCGGGAACCGAACTACCCAAACGTCAACCTTGTCGTCAGGTAGGTGCTCCTGTCCGTTCTCCTTGAACACAGGAACGCCGTAATCTCGGATCATTTTGAAGAGCGGATCTTTGGCGCTCACTCTGACGTGTCTAAAGTAGTATGGCGCGTAACGCGGATGAAAGCCACTCGCGCAATCGACCAACTGCGAAGAATTACCGCTGGGCTTTCCACATGTAATTGCGACTGGTTCGTTAATGTCTAGAGTCATACTAGCGTGCGCGGCGGTCATACGAGCTACCGTGTTGAGCGAAGTGAGCACGCCTTCGTTGTTGGTCAGCTCTGGGTTGTCACATTGTCCTGTTAGATCCACACCGAGGAGTCTGTCCTCATCGCAAAGCTGCTTCCAAGCTGGTCGCAAGTATGGGAAGTGTGTGTAAGAAGCTTGGATGCAGCCTAGCCAGGTCGCAAGACGAACCTTGTGCGCAAGCGTTTGCTGTGTGTCCCAGGGTCGAACTACAGCCGCAGTGAGGTTACAGAATTGGGCGCCACCACCCTCGCCTGTCCAAGGATTGAGCGCCCGCTTAAAGCGCAGACCAACTTCGTGGCATGGGTTGGATCTTATGTTTTCGGTATTTCTGGCAGCTCGTTTGTTCCAGTTCATGATCGAGAACCCGCGCTCGCCAGAACCGGAATCGACCAGGTTTTGCCACTCCTCTCGAAAGCGCTCGATACTAGGTCGCTCAAACCAAACGGCAGAGTTGTTCGCCATGTAACGTATAGCGGGCACGTTACCCTGTCGCCAGTCCTTGGCATGGCGCATTTCGATGTCATCGGGATCGCTGAACGAAATCAGGGAGGCGCGACGAAAGCCACCCACCATGACGATTTCTGCGATCATGCACATGATGTCGTGCGCTTCGATTGGCTCAAGTCGGCGACCTACGGCCTTCTCAAGTGTACTGGCTACAAAATTATGCACACGCTCAAGCGGCTCTGGACCGGAAGCTGTACCGCCCTTGATACGCAGTCGGGAGCCCTTGGGTCGAATCTTGCTGTAGTCGAACCAGACCTTGCGACCGCGATGTCCCTCAACCAGGGCGTAGTGCAGAGAGTCGGCCCAGCCTTCAGTAGAGTCCTCGATTGCGTAGGAGGTGCTCTCGCCTGTAGGCGGAGATACCATCGGTAGGCAGTCTATGAAAGTGCGTTCGACGCTGAAACCAACGCCAGTTCCGCACATCAGTATGTACAGTGCTTCTGCGAAGGCTTTTAGGTTATCAATCGGTAAGAACGAGCAGTTTCCGGTAACGATTCCATTCGGAAGCACAAACGAGTGATCGTCCTCGACCTCAAGACACCAAACCTCCTCCTCGCTATCCTCCGTAATACTTTTTACGCTATAGGCGCAATGCGGTGATGCGCCAAATCCTAGAGTTAGTGCAAATCTTACGGTCTTTGGTCTGACTCCAAAGTTAGTCTGTTGCCCTGTCAGATCTTCTTCCCGCGA
This sequence comes from uncultured Bdellovibrionales bacterium, assembly GCA_964617535.1. GTDB lineage: Bacteria > Patescibacteriota > Minisyncoccia > Moranbacterales > UBA1568 > SSEF01. The sequence continues at coordinate 11,213 of CAZTYU010000001.1, forward strand.
AATATAGGCGCCGACTGCTGGAAATACGGATCGTATGAACTCGATTGCTGCTTCGTTAGAAGACTGTAGACTTCTGAACGGGCTTGGCGATCCTGGATTTGTATTCTTGGCTCCATCAGCATCGAGATAACCGCGTACGAATGCTACTAAATTCTCGTAGCCGTCCACTTCAATTGACGGAAGTGTCTTGAGGTAGTGCCCAGTATAGGCGATTGCATCTCCATTAAACGTCGGTGGCGCGCTAGTAGCAAATCCCAGTTCTTGGAATCTGTCTAGGAAACGTGCCTTGTCTTGACCGCACAGCCTGACCATAGAGTGTGTGTACTCACCCTGCGGGCCCTTTACGCAGGTGCCATCCCCGTAGACATAGCCCAGCGCCCAGTAATAGCGCTCCAGCGGACTGCTCTTTTCGTATACCCAAGATCCGACAAGAATGGGCGCCCGTACTAGCCGATCGGATACTCGTAGGTCCGACGTCCGACTACCGTCAGCCAGCAACCATTGATGGTTTCTGGTGGCCCGGACGTGCTGCACTGATGTTCCTCGCACAATCTGTACTTTGTAGAGCTTCTGGATACCATAACTGCGCACTACGGCCTGTTTCCAAGCTCCGCTGTGCGTCAGGACAGTGACAGTATCGCCATTTTGGAAGTCTGAGAATCTTTTCACACCAGATTGTGTAATGAACGGCGTTTCTGCTCCCAGGCAGTTGTACCCGCATGTGTGATCACGATCCATCGCCGGTCCCGCGCACCATAGCGACCGCATAGATGGCATTACATCCTTGTTTAGGATGGCTTGCTCGACCTGACCCGCAAGGTCGAATGTTAGATTCTGCAGTTTGGGATTGTTACGAACATAGTAATCAACGTACCGCTTAACAGTTTCTGGCCAAGTCTCACGTCTCTTTGCTTCGTCAAGCCAGCGCGCGTATGTACGCACATAGACAAATTCGCTCAAAAGTGTAGAGAAGTGAGTACCGTTACTACTATCCATAGTCTGCGAAATCTCCTGCATCGGGGGTTGTAACCGAAAAGTTTGTCATGCGACCGATGCGGTCGGGTAGTCAGCTTGACTTTCTGCTAAAATAGGGAATATGCCAACAGAAGTGCCAGCGTTCGTGATTCGGGAGCTTACCGGCCAAAGACGGGCTGTGTCTTTGCGTGATCGGGCGCTGCCGTACAGACCACTTGTACTGGAAGGTACCCAAAGAGTCAAGGTCGCGTTTCCTGCTGGATCACCAGAAGGTCACGGTACCGTGACCGGACCTACTGAAGAAGAAACCGAAATTGAAGGAATGTGGAAAGATGTGTTCATTGGAACCAATCTTTCCAGCAGACCAATGATCCTTGTTTTCGCGGGACGCTCTGGCGCCAACACGGCCGGTTCCATGACCCCAATCGGCACTGTCGTCGAGGCGCTAGAACTGATCGACTCGATGCGCATTGACGGTCAGCAGGTTGAGGTTGAGTGGGGACCGATTCGACGTCGAGGCTTCATCAAGAAGTTCCGCTATAAGTATCACAACGTTCACGATGCCGAATGGTCGCTAACCTTTGTCTGGACCTCCAAAGGAGCACCCTCGCCAAGGCCCTCCTTCGGCTCTGTAGCGCCCTCCCAGCTCGACACCGGGGGAAGCCTGCGCGAGTCCGTCGGGCGCCTTTTACGGGCGCTGGATGCCCCTGGGCAGGTAGTCGAGGAGAACATGTCCGAGCTCCGCAACACCATCAACCGAGTCACGGACGCATCGCTAGCAATAGATCAGGCGATTCAGGGATTGTTTGAGCAGACCGCGCCAAGAAGCGTCGTCGGACCTGTGCAGGGTATGTTGGGCGGTGTGGTTGCGGACGCTACGTCGTTGATGAACGGTTTTGAAAACTCAGGCTGGGCCGGACTGTTTACAGACTTTCGTAGAATAGTGCCGTATTCTCAGCACTTCTCTTCGACTCCGCCAACATCAGCTTTTGACGCTGCGGACGCAGTGGCGCTCAACGACATCGATCCAGTTCAGGTGCTCCAGGCTCAGCTTTACGGAATTGAGGGTAGGCACGATGCTAGGCGACTCCGAGATGAAGCTGAAATGCGTAGAAGAGCTCTTCTGTCTGAGGACGGAAACTTTCTCGGCGTTTATCGAGCAAGAGCCAATGAGGATCTTCGCGCTGTGTCTAGCCTGTATTTTGGCAATCCTGATCAATGGCGGCAGATCATGCTAGATAATGCGCTGACTTCGAGTATTCTTGAAGAAGGTCAAGAAGTTCGCATCTACAGACACGACGTGGAGCAAAGATAGTGGCAACTGTACTAAAGCTAGTTCCGAGCAAATCTGATACGGCCAAAGTGGTCGAATTGCTGGAGAAGCTGCTAGAAGAGGCAAAGGCCGGGCACTGCAGCGCAGCTATTGTCATTGCCGACTACGGGCAGACTTCCAAAATGAACACTGCGGGTTACGCCAAAAACTATGACGTTGTCGCAGCTTTGGAAGCGCATAAGATGCTGTTCATTCGAGAGGAAATTCTAGGTGAGTGAGGCGTTTTACCCATCTTGCGTAGCGCACATCCAGATCAGCTTTGAGAAGAAGCTCTGGGTGCGCGAAGAGACTGGACACAACCAGTTTCGCACAGCTCCGTTAGCGACTAATGACAACAACGGTACGTTTGTGATGAATCGCGTACCGAAGAAGATGACCTGTCGCTTCCAGGGCCATACGCAAGCTGCTTCTTGGACGCTTGTCTTTGACTACAGAGAACTGCCGATAGACCCAAGAACTATTGCTGCTTCGACTGTCGAGATCTACTTGGGTACGGTATCCGCCGAGCACTTCGCAGATGGTATGAAGCACGAGTGGCGACCAGGTGTTCGTAGATCAATCCTTCAGACTCGTGATGCCAGCCAGAAGCCAATTCACCGTGACTTGATGCTTGTTGGTCCTGTTGACAGCTGGAAGATCACTTACGAGAAAGACGGTGCGGAAGTTCACCTGGAAGGTCGTGACCTTCGCGGGCTTTTGCTTGATTCACCACTCGTGTCTGCGCGTGATTCATTTGACTACGATCATGGCTTTCCAACGCGGATTCCGCGCCGAAAGCGTAGCAATATTCTAAATCGCCTGAACACAAAGCAGAATATCGTTGATCTAGTACAGCAGATACTCAGCGAGCACGATAGGCTGCGCGAACTTGTGCCTGATATCGAGGTAGTGGCATACAAAGACGAGTGGCCCAACAACATCATCCTGTCGCCAGGAGCCGGTAGCCACATTCCGCGACATCGCCGAGGAGCAAGCGGACAGGGCTCAAACCCCGGCACGGCCAGCGAACAGATGAACTTCTGGGACCTCATAACCCGCTACTGCTACCTATGCGCTGCAGTTCCGCGGTTTGTTGGGCGGCGACTTGAAATACGCTACGCACCAACTTTGTACAGTATGGTGCGCGGTTTCAATTCGCGTATTCCTTTCGCTAATGGAGAAGAGAGAACAGACGGCGTTGGTCCGGGCTGGGCAGTGCGGCGTTTGGTGTACGG
>CAZTYU010000001.1:14834-18652 GCA_964617535.1 uncultured Bdellovibrionales bacterium
GATGTGCGTAGGCACATACCTGATGAAAATCTGGCTCGTGCTATTGTTGCTTCTGCCCGCGGTAACATTATGGGCGTTTTGCGCTACTTCCGAGTCGGTTCAGTGGACTTTGACTGGAACTCAGAAGATGGCGTTTCTATCAAAGCAGATTTGCAAAATTACTGGACGCCCACCTACGATCCGAACGCGCAACTGCAAACTGCACACCGCGGAGCCAATCACGCGGATCGTGCAAGGGCAGGTAGTGTGGCAAATCCCATTGCGATGGCGCCAACTCCAACGATAGCAATGTCACCACTCTCTGATACTGTGCTGGATGGTCGACCTGGGCAGGATTTGCGCATTGATGTCTGGAACGGACGAGAGATCAACAGTGCACCTGCCGCTGGGGCCACGGACCGTCTAGAGGCTATACACAGCGATCCCAGCAATCCTTCAAGGTGGCGACGTGACTAAGCGACTAAATCCTGGGAGACTTCGCAGCCTTGTTTCTGGTCCGGGTGTAGACACGCGGTACCATATCGTTGAAGCTGTTGTGGACGCTGTTCGCGTTGATCCGAATGAGGGCGTTTTCTGCGACGTAAGCTTCTTGCCCATGGAAGAACCCGAGACAGCGCTGCTCGGAGTTCCTTATGCTGGAGCAAACTTCGGCTTTTACTTCCCAGTTGAAGAAGACGACATAGTTCTTGTCGCGATTCCTAACGGAGACGCTGGCGCCGGTCCTGTGATCATTACAAGGATGTGGTCGGCAGCTGATCCGCCATTTAGCGAGATGCAGGGCTCGGCGGATTCCCAAAATCCTGGCCAATTTATACCGTCGTCTGATGTGGTTTTGCGCGCCCGAGCAGGTAAAAACACAAAAGTTATTGTGTCAGAAGGCGCTAATGTCTCAATCGAAGCTGAGGGCGCAGGCGACATCAACATTACTGTCAACACAGGTAATGTGAACCTCAAGGTTGGCTCTGGTGTAGTCAACCTTGGTGACGATACTCACGGCGCTCTAGATGGCGTGGTGCACGGCTCAGGAATCGATTCCTTTACCGGAACAACATACACGGCACTTGGAAGTGCTTCGTCGAAAGTCTATGCAAGGAAACTCTAATGGCGCTTAATGGAATTGTACTCGGTAACGCTATTAAAAGCGCAATTGATGTCGCAGTTGCTGCCACGCCTTCGGCTAGTGAAGCGCAACGCACTGCGATTTGGCAGGCAATAGGCACCGCTATTGTTGCTCATATCGTGACCAACGCCCAGGTGAACGTTGCTGTGATTTCGGTCAGCGGTGTAACCGTCGGTCCGGGCGTTTCAGGGCCAGGCGCAGGAACAGGTACAATCACATGAGCTTTGGAATCGGAAGCTGGGGTTTAGATTATTGGGGCACAGATCCAACGCTTTACATGCAGTCGGCTGTTGCTACGACTACACACAGCGTGACAGTCACGCTCTCGCAGCCTGTGCGCGCTCGCTCGGCCATTTCTGCTGGCGATGCGCTCAACCCGCGCACCTGGACAGTTACTCGCGTTGATAATTCGCAGTTGTTCACTGTTATTGGTGTTTTGCAGGTTACCACACGTCGCTTTACTCTGTTCTTGCGAACACCGCTGTCCTCGTACAACCGAACTCACAGAGTTCGTGCGACAGATCTTGTGTCCGTTACTGGCATTCTTATTGCTGCACCCTACGAAGTTGATTTTCGTGGTGTTCTGCCGACTACGGAAGTCAACGAGCGGACCGGACCGTTTGATCTACTGACAACAGATGTTGTGGGTGGCGGGCTGCAAACCACAGAAGGCGGCACCTACGCGCGTATTTACGGCGACGATGTCATCAGAAAGATGATTAATCGCCGTTTGTCTACGATGCCCGGCAGTTTCTTCCATCTTAATCCTGATGAATTTGGCGTTGGTCTAAAGGTCAAAGAAGTTCTTCGAGCGTCTTCGTTACCCGCGCTTAAGGTCAAAATTGAGCAAGAACTGCTCAGAGAGCCCGGTGTTTTGGGAGTTTCTACGCAATTGTCTTTGGCAAACGGTATACTCGTGATCAAAGCAAACGTAAGAACTGCAAACGGTAACACCGAGACTATTATTGAGGCGCGCTAATGGATCTTCCTTCTTTCTCAACGCTGTATCGTATTGGCAAGACGGAAGCGCTTGTTCGAAATCCTAGACTCAACCCGGAAGAGGTTGATCGTCAGGGCAGCGACATCAACATTCTTGTAGCGGCCCCAGCAGCGATGGCTGACGAGTGTATCGCGCAGATCGCCTCCGTGCGCAAAGACCTCTACATCGGCACGGCAGAAGGCGACGCGTTGGATCGCGTCATTACAGACCGCTATCCAGACCTTATACGAAAGCAAGCTGCGCCTTCTTGCGGCTACGCGACGTTCTCTTTCAGCCCCGCGGTGACTGGCGCGTTTACAATTACAGACGGCGCCATTCTTTCAACTGCCGACGGTGTACAGTTCATTGTTGTCGGAAACGCCGCTGTTTCTGTCGGAACGACAAGTAAAACAGTACCGATCCGTTCGATGTTGGCGGGCGCCTCGCAGAAGGCCGGACCAAACAAGATCCGAAACATCATCACGTCTTTTGTTGGCGCTCCGACAAGCGGAATGACTGTTACAAATGCCTCGGCGACGTTTGGCGGTGAAGACAAGGAAAAAGACAGTGACTACGCTATTCGGTATACACGCCGGTACCTGGCAGCTCGCCGAGCAACTATCGGAGCAATTGAGCAAGCTGTTCTGGAAGTTCCTGGGATTGTTAAGTGCACTGTATTTGAAAATCTTGATACTCTTGGTCGACCCATTGGCTACGTTCAAGCTGTAATAGCTGACAGCTATACCGAACAGTTTGTTACTTCAGCGGCAACGCCTGCGGCTTACGCTGCGCAGCTAGCCAACCTTCAAGTGCAGATTGAGTCCTTGTTACGCGAGTGGCGAGCGGCCGGTGTTGGCGTAGTGATCAAGTTTGCGCAGGTTGTAATCCAGAGCTGTAAGATCGTTCTCAGTTATGTTGCGGGTGCCGACCAGGCGGCTGTAAACGCTGTTGTTTTGTCTAAGATCAATCAGCACATCAATAACCTTAGACCGGGACAGACCTTGGTTTTGAACGATCTGAAGACAATCATTCAGAACACTTCTGGCGTTTATTACACAGGTAACGAAGTCGTGACGCCTGTCGGCGATGTGACGCCGCAGCCGGGTCAAGTACTGAGAACCTCACCAACGTTTACAACAGTGGGAGCGTAATGGCAGTTCCAGTATTATCAGCCGTTGCACCAACAGCTTCGACGCTAATCCCGTCGAACACACGCGTAACGTTTACGATTACTTCTTCGCCATCTTTACAGCGTGTGATGGTGTTTGCTAACTTTCCAGGTGCAAACATCCAGGAAGTTGTATGGGACGGTACTGCGTTTAGCGAACGCTATCAGGGACTTTCAACACGCACCGCAGTGGCTGGTGGCTTCGCCTATAACGTAATACGTACGCCGATTTGGCCCGACTCTCCAGAGATATCTATCTATGCGATCAATACTTCGGCGGAAGAGCTCACGTCTACGTGGGGCTATCTTCTCGAATACGAATACCAGTACACAGAGGCTTCGCCAAGTCTGCCTTCATTTCCTGTCGGCATTCCTGCAGAATCCTCTGATTCCGGATTTGTCAGCCATAACCAAGCTTACTTCCTTAGCGTGGCTGACCAAACACTCGAAGAGGACTACGTAAAGGGCCTGCAGGCTCAGGAAGGTTACGAGATTCTCCAAGCCCAGGCGAAGATCTTTGCTCGCGTTTCTCAGGCGATCAAGAACAACGC
>CAZTYU010000001.1:18752-28285 GCA_964617535.1 uncultured Bdellovibrionales bacterium
ACCAGCGGCTACACGATCAACGGTGAGATCGATACGATTACTGTTCTGATCGAAGATCCACAACTGCAAGAGCCTGCGGTAAAAGTTCGCCAAATTACCGACATTACTGGCGGTAGATCAGCGCAGCTCGATCTGCTAGCCGTGCAAGAAGGGCTTAGTCGCCGAAACAGAGAAACTGACGAATCGCTAGCCTATCGCATTCGCAACCTGCCCGACAACATCACGCCTGCTGCAATTGAAAGACAGGTGCAGGCACTTGTCGAGCCATACGGATTGCGTTACGAATTCATTGAGACTTGGGACCCTACGTTTCAGTGCGCCTACGACATGGAATTTGGAGAACCGAACTCAAATGTTTTCGTCTACGATGACAAAAGAGCCCGCTACTTTAGAGCGATCAACTGGTACGCAGATGACGTTGAGCAGTGGGGAACTTTCTACATTAACATTGGGAAGTGCCAGCCGATCCGCGATTACGGCGGCATGTACGACGACACTGCAGCGACTGCTGGACATTTGTATAGTGCGATATCCAGGGGTTATCGAGCTGTTAGCGCTTACGATCTTCCAGATATGTCAACTGTAGGCGCTGGTGGTCGTCTGGGAATCGGTTATGATTGTCGCGACGAAGGTCACGACGCTCTTATGGCATCTATTTGGGAAATGATGCAGACTCATAGAGCCGCAGGCGTCAAAGCAGGATTACAGCAAGAAGGTAGAGGCGAGTAGTGCCAATTTCAGAGTTTCACAGACGGCGACAAATCCATACGCGAGAGCGGCCGACCAGCACTGACTTAAACAAGCTTCAGTTTTATGTCGGCGAAATGCTACGCAGTTTGTCAGCGGCTGCGTTTTGCAATGGCTATCCGTATCCAGCAGCGCCGTACGGTTCGGCGAATAGCGGCGCACAGGGATTCGCACCACCATACCAATCTTTTGCTGTTGTTAAGGACCCGGGCAATCCGCCGTTTGGTGTACTTGTACAGACTGGTATCGGCATTGCGCGTAATGGTCCTGGTAGCGCTACAAACATTGATAGTGCCAATGGCGCTGACTACACGGCGCGAAGCTTTCTGGGCGCTCCGCTTGTACTTTCCGCAGACCAGGCGTTTACTGTTCCGTCGCCACCCACGGTCGGCAATTCGCGCATTGATATCATCGAAGTTCGCCCACAGTACACTGCCACCGATCCGGCAACAGTTGGCATCTTCAACACCGCTACTGAAGTGTTCGACCCTGCCACAAGAAACAAGACGCTAACGTGGGATCTGTACGGTTTGACAGGCTCAGTCAACGCGCCTAGCGATTCAACCGCCTGCATTTCTTACAAAGTCGGACAAGTCGCTGCGGGCGGTATTACATCCGCAACGGAACCTTCCACTACTTCTGGCTATATCAAAGTAGCTAGAATAAACGTTGTTGGCGGTGTCGCGCTCATCGAGCAAGACGATATTTGCGACATGCGACCTTTGCTGTTTCCGAACGGTATTTGCAACGTTCGCGGACATTTTGCAATTCCTGGAATCGCCGCGGGCGTAGGCACTGCTGAAGCGGTGTACACGTTGTCACTACCGCCAGGTGTTAGCGTCAAGATAGCATATCAGAATAACGTCGCGCCATCTGCAGGCACAAGCTACCAAGCGCAGGTGTTTATCTTTGGTGGAAATTTGACGCCTAGCACTTTGTACGTTTCTGGAGGTCTCATTTACGTTGGTGTGGCCAGCGTAAATCCTGCTTTTGGTATCGGTACTGGCGGCACTAACGTTATTGTAGCGCGCAGTTCGGCGGCTGTGGTTGGTGCTATGGATGCTAGCGTGAAAGCAATTTTGGACGGGAGTAACGTAAACTGGACTGTTCTCAACGGCATCGAAAACTACGCGATTGGACAGCCTTACATAAACTTTACGGTTACGCTGTACCATCCTGCGGGTTCTGCTCTGCAGAACCTGGAAGGCTGTGTTTTCGACTACACACTGAGCATGGGCTAACAGATGCCGCAAGCCAGCATCACTATAAACGCTACGACAGGGTCAAATCCGCCAAACGGTACAGCCCTTGTAATTGGGTCCACCGTACAGCTCAACAATACCAATATTGGTGGAGAGACCACATATCTCTGGGAATGGTTGGACAAGCCCGAAGGCTCTCTTTCAACTTTCTCGAACCCAAACATCCAGAACCCTACGTTTGTCATTGACAGCGAAGGTACCTACCTCATCAAGCTTACGGTCAATCGAACGCTTGCAACAGAGCAGGTTGATACCGTAATCGCGGCTATTAAACAGCTAAAGTCCAAGATTCGCATACCGGCCGCAGGAGAAACGCAGGAAGAAAGTACCGCGAGAGGTTGGGCTGAAGATGTCAACAGGGCGTTTGGTGTCCTCGATACTAATCAGGCGAACCCTGCCCGTTTGGTCGCCTATGCAAACGGAGCGCTGTCGACGGGATCTGTCGTCAAGTTCGACTCGATGCAGACCATCAAGTCTACGTTGCCAGGCGAAGAAAAAGTACCCAGGCTGGCCCTCGTACAGGCGACTTCGACTGATGTTAACAGTCAGCCGCTTTTCGTCGTACATTCAAAGGTTGGCGGCGGAACGTCTGTATCTTCTGGTGACCTTTGCTACGTTACCATTGCCGGTATTATTGGCCCACTTGCTCTCTCAGGCGGTTCAGCTGGTGATCCGGTTTATGTCACTGATGCTGGCGCCGTAGATAACGCCGCTGGTACTAACACTCGCCGCATAGGGCATATCGTTTACGTCAGTAGTGGCGACTACTACATAATGGTTGATGGTTCGCTACCTGTTGGCGAAATGTCGCCGCTACTTCTCGGCGGAGGCGTACAACTCGCTGAGAACGCGACTGCGCTAGAAGTTACAGCACCGGGCGGCGTTCTGTTCAACGCGGGCGCAGCAGATGTCTGGGAAATCAAAGCAACCGGCGAGTTAGCCGGTGTGGGAACACCCAGATACATTCAAAACGTCAAGACGCCTTCTGGCGTGTTTGATGCGACTCCAAAAGCTTACGTTGATGGAGTCGCTGGCTCAGCGTTTGTTTGGGGCAACTCTTCAACTCCCGGAACGACTACTCAAGTAGTTCTCGACCCCGGCTATGAAGACCGCGTAGCGCCTGCAACGGCAGCCGCGCATCCTGAGCTCCGGATGCCGTTTACAGGCGTAATCACTAATCTGTATATTCAGTGCGGCACAGGCGCCGACGCTACTGTAGACGTTACTGTTTACGTCGGTGCTAGCCCGACAAGCATTACGGTCGCCATGAGCGCTGGCGCAACGCAAGGCGCGGACACAACTCACACAGCCGCAGTCACAGCAGGCGACAAAGTGACTGTCCAGTGCAAGGGTGCTGGCGGCATTACAACAGGGTTTGTTGACATTGTTGCCACTGTTTTCGTAAAGCGTGCCTAATCAAACGTTCAATACAAACTGGCCAATTCTTTAAAGAACCGTAGGATTCTAGTATGTCAGATCTCGCACTCCAGACAATATCCGTAAGCTCAGCATCTTATCCAGCGGTTGCAAGTCCGCAGATAGACATTGGCTGGGAACCTGATTCGATCCTGTTCGTTAATCGATCTGCAACAACAACGGACATTGTCTATTACAGCTTTGACGGTAGTAACGATCACGGAATTCTGATTCCTGGGACTTTACCTGCTATTGAGATTCGCGGTAAGCGTAAAAAGATTTGGCTGCGGCGCGATTCAGGCGCGGCTACGACATCTGTAAACGTTATGGCGAACACGGTGCGCTAATGCCGAGCTTACCCGGAATTGTCATAGGTGGTGGTGCTGGCGGAGTTACGCTTCCAACTGACGCGCCGGACGACGTAATTGACGGCGGTACAGCCAACGCTTTCTTTACAACGGATGGTGCTGGCAACGGCCAGCTCTCGACGGCATCTGGAGCACGGACGCTGCTCGGCATCCCTGCTTTTCCGGCAGCAGACCCGTCTGATGTTATTGACGGCGCAACGCCAGATTCGTTCTTCACGACGGACGCGGCGGGCAACGGACAACTCTCGTCGGCGTCGTCCGCACGAACGCTGATGGGCGCAGTCCCGACGACGCGCACGCTCGCTGGCCTCGACCTCACCACCAACCGCAGCGCGGCGGACCTCGCGGCGGCGCTCGACGGCGCGGTCGTGACCGACTTCACGGCGGGGTCGTCTGGCTGGACGCTCTCCGCGGGGTCGTCCGGGCGCGGGAGCGCGGTCCAGAGCGGCGCAGGGCTCACGCTGGACCTGACCAGCGGGCCCCTCGTGGCCTGGGACTCGGTGTCCGGGTTCAACGCGCCGTCGGCGACGCGCACGCTCCCCTCGGGCGGCGCTCGCGGGTGTCGAGCGGAGGTAGCGTTCGCCCCGCCGTCCAACGTGAACAACCGCACGGGGCTGTTCTTCCGCGACAGCGCCCGCAATTACACGGTGGGGGTCCAGTACAACCGCAGCAGCGACTCGATTGAGCTCCTCGGGCTGTCGCCGTCGATCTCGGTGTTCGGGTCGACAACGCTTGCGGGCACACGCGCTCTCTGCGTCGAAATCGTCGGAGGCCAGATCGCGGCGTATGCGGCGACGACGGCGACGCCCACCGAGGCCGACTGGCGCTTCGTCGGGGCCACGTCGCTCCCCGGGAGCTGGTCGGCGGCGCGGGCGCGGGCCCTGGACACGGTGGAGATCGCCCACCCCACCTACGCCGCGGTCGCGTCGACCGTCGTGATTGCCAGCGCCACGGTGCGGGCGCTGTGACCTCCGTCCTCGTCATCGACGACGCGGCGCTCTCCGAGCTCGCCGACCGCCCCGACGCGGTGGTGCTCGACCACTGCCTCGACCGCGACGCGGCGCTGACTGATTCGCAGTGGGCGCAGATCGTGAAGCACGCGCGCATCGCGTACGGTGTGCTGTAAGAGAGTGTATATGAACGGTAACCAACAACTGTCCCCAGGTGCCTTGCTGATCGCCGAAGTAACTTCTGGTGGTGTATTTGCTAGCCTACTACACTCTATGGCAGCGATACCACCGTGGCTTGGTGGAGCCATGTCGGCACTTGTTGTCGGGGCGTTGCTTCGGGTGCTTGATTCCTCATTGCGCGAAATGAGCGAGGGTATCGCAGCGAGGCTCAGGAAATACTGGAAGAAAGACTAACCATGGAAACACTTGCGCTATACGTAGCGGCTTTTGGCTTCATCGGCGGTTTGTTGGCCGTGATCTGGGCTAGCGTCAAAGTCGGTTATGAGCGTGTGAAGCAAAAGCCTTTCCCAAAAAACGACTTCACTGACGCTATGGACATCCTACTGTTCGTAGTGCCCAACCTTCCAGGCGCTTTGCACTCTGCGCTAAAAGTGCAAGGCTCGCGACTTTTCATGTCGCAAAATACAGCTCGAAATGCTACATTCTCAATCAACGCGCAAATGGATCAGGGGTTTGATCCTGACCAAGTCGCTAAATCGTTCGCCGAAGAGCTAGAGCGGAAAACACCAACAAATGAACAGAGACATCTGTAACTCTCGCGTCACTTTTGTCGTTAACGACATACATTTTGATTTGCATCATGAAGAAGGTTGGGAAGCCTTCGTACAGTGCGTAAAGGACACTGAGCCCGACGAGATTGTCGTCAATGGAGACTTTCTAGACCTCGGCATGCTTTCACACTACAGACAGGGCGAGAAAGATCCGCTAAACGCAATCGAGCAGGTTAAGTGCTTTGTCTACGAGATGAAGCGCATTCTGGGTTACACCAAGCGCCTTGTTGTGATCGAAGGCAACCACGACGAGCGCTGGTCAAAGATCATGCACAGCGTTACAGCAAAGGCGCTTGAGGGTGCAATTGGCCTATCTCTGAAGGAACAGTGCTATGCGCAAGGACTTCCAAAAGAAGTGGTCTGGATTTCGGAGTCTAATCGCAGCCGCGGTTATTCGATTGGTAAGTTTCTTATTCGCCACGGACATAAGCAGGGCGGAAAGTACTCGCCGCAACACATCGCTGCGCAGAGGGTAAACAAGTCCAACGGTCGCTCAGAGATCGTCGGCCATCACCACCGCGCTCAGATGTTTTGTCGAACGGCCGGAGGCGTGACAGCGGTTGGCATCGCTTCGCCTTGCCTTACTGCAGATCACGACTACGCAACCGATGCTGACTGGCAGAGAGGTTTTGTTGTTGTCGAGCAGTATGATACGGTGGACACCGCGTATCCTATTGTCATGGACAACCACGGTTCGTTCTGCTGGGCAGGTCGCGCTTACGACGGGCGCAAGCTACTTGCTCGTCGCCGCCGCACTAGATAACGGCAAAGTAGCCGGTTAGCGGATCGGCACGAGTTACTCTCCACAATCGCAGCCCGCGGTCGGGGTCGAGGTCGCTGTAGTCAGTGTTGTAGGCTTGTTTTCTCTTTAGTTCCATCTATATCCCTGCAAAGTAACTTGTAATCTTGTCGACATTAACGGCAGCCATTGTGGCCGCCCAGCTCCACGCTGCGTGCTGTGAAGCCCAGTCCACGTGACACCGCTGTTTGCAACGTATCTGCATTTAAATACCTCCAAACCAGCCGAGACCTTTGTCGATCTCTTGCAAGAAAATCGGGTAGCTTCCCGAAAATGGTTGCGGTTGGTAGTAGAACCCGAACGAATAGCAGATCTTCATGGTGCCTTCGGCTCGTGAATGGTGGCCAGTAGCGCCACCAAATTACCGACAATATGCGCGAGTATCTGACGTCGCAACACTGACGCACAGCAGACAAGCCAGAAGCACAGCTCTGTTACGTGCACACGCAGCTCAGGTTTGTAACCAGATAGCACATAAACAACAAAGCCCCAGATAGCGACGTTTTGCAGAACATTGGCAATGCTGGCCAAGCGCGCAGCGATCTTGCTTTGCCGTTCAAGCGGGATGTCATCTGGGATTAGCTGTATGAAGTGCAGCGCTGCTGTCACTGCAGCGGCAGTTGCCAGTACAAATCCTATTACTGAGAGCATGGTTGCCGCTTCTTTCTTAGCCTAATAGCAAACGCGATTTCGTGATTGTCGCTCAAATCCAAGCGCTCAGCCAGCTCTGCGCAAGCTTCAATCTCGTCGTTAACCGCGTTGTCAATAAGCTGCTGAATTTCCGGAGTGTTGTCTGGATCGTTCATACATCTTCCAAAGCTCGTTGCGCTTTCGCCAGATGACCTTTAGCTTCTTCAACGAGTTCATAGTATCGGTGATCGGCGTCTTCAATGGCGGCTTCCTTCTCGCTTTCTGCTTCGTCCAGAGCTGTCTCAAGCTCGTGAACTCTGTCTTCTAGTCGATCTTTTTCATCTTCCGCTTCTTCTAATTCTTCTTGCATTTGCGCAAGCGGATTCCACTCATCACGCAAATCTAGCCAGACAGAATCGCCCAGCTGTTGCTTGATTCTGAGCAGAAGCTCAACGTTTTCCGCGTACAGGATAGGGGCGCAGTGAGCGCCCCAAGATCGTATTGTGGCCATTTTGTCCTTAGTTTGTGCAACAGAACCCGACGTATTCAGCGCTAGCAATCTTATCGTAACTGGCAACGCGGTGGGCAAGATACGATGGTCGCAACCTATAGTCTCCAGCGCCAAACAGTTTGCCGTATCTGGGTCCCGTGAACATGGTACGCTTTCTTTATGACACTTGTTGTTGGGATTGAAGACAAGCGAAACGTCATTTTAGCTTCTGACAGTTTCTTTGGTGACGAAGCATGCAAAGACGCTATGGATACGCCGAAGTGGTTCCGCGTTGGTCCTGTTTGGGTCGGGTACGCAGGAACTATCGGCGTGGCCAGGGTTGCGGAGCATGTGTTCAAAGCTCCGCAACCTAATCAAAAGGAACCGGTCCACGGCTATTTGTTTCGCGTGGTGCAGGGCATTTATGAAGCGACCAGGACTGCCAATCTAAAACCAGAAGACTGTCAGCTTCTGCTGGCTTACAAAGGTCGCGTCTACTCTGTGGCAGACGGCGGAGCGCCAGTCAGATCAGTGCACGGTTATGCAGCTGTGGGAGCGGGAGAAATGCAAGCTTTAGCAGCTTTAGCAGCAACTGAGAATTCTACGCTGTCCGCTATTGATCGTGCCAAGCTTATTGTCAATTCAGTTGCTAGGCACAATGGGCAGGTTGCTAGCCCCGTTCACGTTATGCGCGTCTAGACAGCGAAGAATCCAATATGCTTTGCACCTCTTCTAGGCTCGGAAATCGCTATCCCGAAAAACGGACAAGATTGTAAGTACATATAGTTGTAAGGACCTGGACTAATGTAAATTCTGGCTAACATCGCTATCTGCGTGGTAAGATGGTTGGTATGAAGTATTTGATGTTTTTGTTGATGCTCGCCTGTGCGCCACTTCGGAACACTATCGCTGATCAGACGATTGCGAGAGGTGTCGGACAGCCAGGGGAGCAGCGCTGTAACAACAATGTGCCGGAAGCTTACATTGTTGCCGACAATGTAGGACGTTGGTATCCACTACACCCGCGCGCAGCTGATGGGAGCATCGCACCGTGCGCGGTTTGCGTTGTTGAGCAGCGCATTGCGCGCTGCCGCTAAAGCGCAGCGAAGTAACCACTAACTGGCGCTGCGTAAATGGAACGCACCCGGTCATAAGCACATTCCACGAAGTAGAAGTAGTAGCTGCTGCTAATACGGATTTTTCTAGTCTGCATACGTAGACACTGCCGCCCGCACTCGCAACTCGACGCCGTTGATGTTGTGCGGATACTTGTGTTTGACGTACTCAGGCGCTACTTGCAACAGCAGATAGAAGTTATTGCCGTCCTGTTCGATTGAAACAGAAGACATGACAGCTGGACGTAAACCGACTAGCGCCTTCATCGCTGCATGAGCTTCGCCGTAAGTGCACATCACCAAGACACCTTACTAAAGACAAGTTCGACGTGCGGGTTTACTTTCATCGATTCTGTATCGATTGGAGTGCCCGCTGGACGCATCAAGTATTGCTTTAGCGTGTTGATGCTTGCGCACAAAGCGTAATAGCGCTGCATTTCATCTGTGTTGGGAGCTAAGGCGAGCGAATTTTCAGTGCATTCCTTCGCGAGTAGAGTGCGCAAGGCACTAAAGAATCCAGACGTGTCAACATCGCCTACTTTGTAGGAGACCTTGAGTCGCTTGGGGGTCTCTACAGGTGTTACTTCCCGATAGTATCTGCCACTTAGTTCTCCGCGAAGTATGGCGTTGAAGTTGTCTAGTACTACCCAGCCGCGTACATTGCGCTGCTCGCCCTTTCTGTACGCGTAGGTGAACGTATAGGCGCTTCTATGCGTTGTGTAGGAGTAGGGACCTGCTCTGTACTGCGTATCGTCAATGACAAAATCGTTGTCTATTTTGCCCAAGTAGACGTATTGGCCGTCTACGGGCGTCTCGTAAACGCCACCGACTACCAACTTGCGAGCATCAACGTTTTGTTTCTGGCGCTCTACAGTGATCGAAACTTCTTTATGCAGCGCAGAACCTACACGGACTAGCGACAGTCCGCGACCGCATGTGACAAACTGCAAAGGCGCGTGTATTAC
>CAZTYU010000001.1:28385-32826 GCA_964617535.1 uncultured Bdellovibrionales bacterium
GGACTAGCGACAGTCCGCGACCGCATGTGACAAACTGCAAAGGCGCGTGTATTACGCCTTTACAAACTTCTGCATGAAGGAGAACGTCAAGCAGAGCGTCTTCGTCCATGGATACAATATCACCCGTCTCTAGGGCGACTTTGTAACCATCACCTCTTCGCCATCCTGGCGTTTCGAGCACGCGCACATTGTTGAACTCTGTGTTGGGAATCTCGACTTGCTCGTAGCGCTCGTTTTCGTTCTGCTGTTTTAACTGTTCGATACGCTTCTTATCGTTGGCTCGGGCGATGTCACAAGGTCGTGCATGCGTTACTGCCAGTTCTGCTAACGTTTCTTCGCTGAACCGATACTGTCTAGCCCACCATTGCTTCTTTTCGTCTACTTCTTTACGGAAAAGGCAGATAGTTTTTGGAATATTTCCGCTGATTCTGGATGTCATTGTTTTCCAATTTGCAAGACGGTTGCGCCACGAGCTTCTGCGTTGATGGCTACCCAGACAATGGCTTCCCAGAGCTCACAGGGTCCAACGCAGTTGCTCTCATTATCTTCGTCGTAGTCAGGCAAGATCCAACTTTCCAAAACACCTGTCACGGACAAGAGCCAGCAATTCTGCTCTGATTTTTGGGCGACAACATCAATGTCGCCATGGTCCGTAACGATGTAAAAGTTCATTCTGGTTCTGGTGTTTTAGCCACAACTAAGGCTTCTTGCAAAGCGCCAATAAAGTCAGAAAGTTCGGTAACGCTAAACACGACTCTCAATCTGTTGCCGGTGTTCGGTATGCCGACGATCAAGTGGAGTTGGTTACGAATGACTTCTAATTCTAGCGATGGGTTCAAGCGACTTCCTTTGTTTCTGGGGTTGTGGGAGGGTCGACGACTGCAAACCAGTCATCAGTTTCTAACTTGATCAGACCGAATCGTGTTTGCGCGTAACCTATTGGTTCGCTGCTTACAAACACGTAGGCTATTTCTGGAGCATCAAACGGTGTGCGATACAACCAATAGTAGCCGTCTACCGAAGGCATCTCTTGTTTCATATTACTGCCACCAGAGAGCGCGAAGATCTCGATGTGTGCGCAAACACACCGATGGTGTATGTGCTTGGCTTAACGCAAGTAGCGTAGTGTACAGAGCGCTCCCCCCACTGGGAGCCGCGCGTGAATCGCGTTTGCACGTTCATACTGCTGCCGCCAGAGAGCGTTCACGAGACGCTTCGTCCGCGAGCATTAGGTAGTGGGTGTGTAAGTGCTCGAAAAAACGAGTAAGATCGACAGACCAGCCTACACCTCTTGTGTAACGTAGTTCCAATTTTATACTCCTGCGATCAAATACCGCCAAAAAGAAAAGGCAGAGAACAGTCTCTGCCTTTTCTTGACTCGCGCTGGTTCTGGTTGATCAGGCGTTGGGAGCCGCGACCTCTTCGAGCATCTCCTTGCGGAAAGCACGCACTGTCACACGAGCGCTGTCGATCGACTTGATCTCGGCCCGGAGCTCTCGGCGCTGCTCGTTAAGGTTGCGAAGCAGCGAGAACACTGCCTGACGCTCGGTGTGCTCAAGACCCTGGTTGGCCGCTGCCTTGCTGAAGCTGCGGAACTCTGATCCGTCTGCCTGGCGGATCGGTGTCCAACACTCAAGTCGGGTGCGATCTTCGTCAGGCATCGCTTCAAAAGCGTCAGCGAGTACATACGCGAAAGTCTTTTCGATCTTGGTCAGCGCGTAACGCGCTACGTCAACCTGATTGCCATCAACCTTGGCACGATACATGAACTTCACTTCACTCATTGTCTTTTCCTGTGAGCCAGCGGCTCGGTTAGTGACCTACTCTTGCTTCGGTCAGATACGCAGATTATAGCCAAGCTCGGACGGTAGGCAAGTCTCAACTAGCGTTTTTGGAGAGGTGACTTGCGTTTTTGTACGTTACTGAGCTCGGCGACTTTGTGCTAGACTCGAACCTATGAAAGTTGATCTAGATCTTGCCAGAAACGTTGTTCGTCGCCGAGCCGATGTCGCGGGCGTCAGTCTTGTTACTCCAGATGACGAGCAGGCAATTCGTTGGTTGGCGTACCATGCCGTCGCTGCTGCTTCGCCACTGACTTACGAAGAGGCGCGACAGCGGGTTAGCATCTATGTTCCGGAAGTGGCGGAAACTGTCATCATCATGGCTGCAAAGCTGGCCAGCGTTGACGCCATGCTGCCAAAGTTTGGCAAGCCGCTCATGATCCTGTCTCCGAACGCTTGGGACGATCCCGGCATGCTACTCGGTGTCTATGCTCACGAAGAGGGGCACCATAACGACTTTCGCTGGAGCATTCGCAAGATGGGCGGAGTAATCGGCTCTACTGTTCACGCTGCCGGATATCTGGTGCACCCGACTATGCGTGCGTGGTACGAACGCTGCTATTCCGCAGACATGACAGCCGCCGTCATTTTGCGTGGAATGACGCCAGCACAAGTAGCTCAAGGCGTCATGCAGTCAATTTCCAGCTACTCTCTGGACGAGAGCGGCAAACAGCTGTTTGCCGCTACAGTCAATTCTGTGCAGGCGACGCTAGAAGGTCGACAGCTTCCGGGAATCGGCTCTCCTATTCACAACACTCTACGCGAATACGCGCTCGCTGGTGGCGAGCTACCATCTGAGTGGCAAGAGGCTATCCTGAAATAGTGCAGAAAAATCCCCGCAATTTGCTCGTGTACGCAGTCTGCGTACAGTCTGACGCAAAGTTCGGTTCATCAATCCGCCACCAAGATGCGCTCCCAAAGAGCTTCACGCGCATAGCGCCGCCGACAAACTGGTGTGGGGTCCGTAGTCATCGGGGGACTGCAGCGCGCCCACAATCAGAAAATGTCGACTGTGGCGCCAAGTTGTAATGCCGCACAAATATACTTTCATATACTTCCTAAGTATCCTAATGTTACTGTTCCGCATCGAGTGCTGATTCGCGTACCTTGGGCCCACTCAAGCCAAATACGGTCTAGTCGGTAACATGTTATGCCCGTGGCTTTGATTTGGAAGATCATACGCAGCTGCCAAAACTAACATGGTGTCGCGAGCTCTTCGCAGCAAAGACCAGAGTGTAGCGCGCTGTCGCGGCCCAATAACTGGTGTAAAAATAACGGCAGTTGATTTTCAACGCGTCACCTGAAACAGCTGCTTGAAAAACAGTTCTCGTGCTTTTGTACGTACGGCTTTTCTAGCCTCGCGGTTATCTGCAATTTCACCGTTTGCTTCGCGGAACACGTCCTCTTCCATCGCATCAAGAACCGCGCCAGTATCTTGCTGTTCTGCCTTGCGACCTAGCCTGGCTTCCAAGTGGTTGAGCACATGCTCAAGTCGCTTTGGAACTACCCATTCGTCAGCAATCGCGTTTGCCTTGGTCAAGATCTCTACAGGATCGCCCGGCGTTACGATCTTCTTGCGCTCCCTTGACTCTGGCGTTCTGTACTTGCAGATGATTCGAGCATCTCCGCGGCGCATCTCTACAAGCGGACGAATCACGATACCCTCGCTCGGCTGCACGCCCATACCATTCCGCTCAGCTTGCTTGCTAGGAGCGTCACGAAGCGCGGTTAGTGCGTCGAGTTCTGCGGCGACCCTCTCGTAGTGCACAAACTCAAGACCGAAGTCCTGAACGTACTTTTCAGCTTCGGGAACGTCAAGCCAGTAGTCTTCGCCGATTTTGACCTCGAACGCTACGAACTTGAGGTCTTTGCCGTAGCGCTTGGCCATGGCTTGAACCTTATTGCCGTAGGCTTCCCCATAGATTGTGACATTTGGATGTCCTCGGCGCTCGAATTCAGCCTTCAGTTTCTCTTCGTCAAACAAAGCCAAAAACTGCTCACGGTTCGCACCACCGTGAAAGAAGTGCACCCGTCCATCGCGCCAGGCAATGTGCGCTGACGTACCGTCGACCTTTTCAAGCGCGTAAACTTCCTTGAACAAGAAGACTACTTGCGCCTCGGACTTTTCGAGATTTATGATGTGCCGGTATCCCATGATTACTCGCCCTTTACCGAGAGCTTGTTGATCTGCGCAACTACGACAGCTTTGATCTTTTCTTTCATTGCCTTTGGAAGCAGCTCAGAAAAGCCGGTTTTGATGTACTTTTCTACCGCTCCAGCGATCCAAGCAGGCTTGATAAAGTCAGCTGTTTCCATTATCTTTGCGACCTGCTTCTTGATTGTCGCATCGTGTCTGTAGAGCGTGCTGTCTACGTATTGTTGAACGCCAGATCGTACACAAGCATCGATAAAATCGGCGTCAACTGTCATAGTGAACGTGGAAGCCTCCGCATATTCAGTTCTGTCAGATGCTGTGGTTATTGCGCGCGTTAGGTTTTCAGCGACGCATTTCGCAATCTCATCTCTAGAGATCTCGATAACTATCGACTTCATAAACTGTGCTACCTTTCTTTTGGAGAAGCAAAAATGGCGAATAGAAC
>CAZTYU010000001.1:32926-34425 GCA_964617535.1 uncultured Bdellovibrionales bacterium
CTTGTAAATCTTCGTCGCAAGCTTGAATCTGGAATGTCAAAGCTTCCGGATGGCGTTTGCCCGAAGAACATGGCGTCCACTTGGGCAGTTCTACTTGCGTTTACTATGTTCTCTCGTGGTGTGGGCCAAACTCTAAAGTGTCTTAAACCATATCAAGACAAACTTGCTGATTTTTCTGAGAACGAAAGATGGCTTGCTTGGGAGTCAATGGTTGCTTCGGACATCGCCAAAGACGTCGACTCGATAGGAAACAAAGACGGCAAGGCGGGAGCGCCTTGGGCAATCATGCGCTCAAGGCAGAAGTATGATTCCGGTCTGATGTTTGCAGAGCGTAACGGACTCACAGCGAACTGGTACTTCAAGCCTGATCGCATTCGCGATGGCTTGATTACTAAGCGTGCATATATCTAAACAGCAGCTCAACCCAACGATCGCACCAAGCTTTCGCCTGCTCAGCCGTTTGTCCGTTGCTGTTGTAGAGCGTCGGTAAATCGACGTCAATTCGACGCGGGTCAATCTCCGCTACCCAAATTTTGTCGTCGTCGCGAGGAGGCAGCGCTCGTGTGTACACGCGGAGAACAACGCTACGTTCGCGCCGCCACCATCCGCCCATGCCCAGCGCCCATTCTGTTGTGTCGTTGCTCATTTTTTTGATTTATGTCTAAATCGTACCGAACATACCGCCGCGTTGCGTACAACTTTTGCGTCCCAACGGGTAGTAAGCAAGCGTGTAGATATCGTTTGGATATTCGCAGTCCGGACCCCAAACACCAACATTTCTGATCAACATTCTAAACACCTGCCCAGTATCCTGTGTATTTGTCAGTTTTCGTTATATTTCGCGGATTAATTACGACAGCACCAGCGTCGTAGTCTCCCCAACTGCACCAAGCAACACCTGCCACACAAACGCGCACCTTCATACAACACCAAAGAATCCAAGAGCATCCAAACCAACAATCAAACAGCTTTGTTTGTACCAAAATTGGTACGGTAGTGATGTCCACCAAACACCGTCACGAGCACTTGTTTTCCTCGTCATAGAATGGCGTATGTTCCTAGAAATTGCGAGCTGGTGTCGGCCGCAGTTACTGATCGATACAGATCATAAGCGTTGCGCAGCTCTGTATCCTTAAAACATGATTTGTAGACGCCAGTTTTGATTCTCATGACATTCTCACAGTGCTGCAAAGCCGTACCTTCACATTACAAAACACAGTGGACTCCATGCCCACATCTGGCAAAGGCTCTGCGTACAGTGCCGAAACAATCAAACATTCTGAAGTTCTTTTCCAGATAATTGCGCCCGTATGCACCAGCGTAGACACTCATATGATTGTCCAGAGACCGCGTCTGCTTGATGCGTAATTGCTTGCCATCTTAAACCCGTAGGGAGTAGCAATTCCTGTGAATCTTGTTACTACAAACATAGCTAATCTCTTCCCCCTATAGTCCCCCTTCTCTTTTGCCGCCACGAGAAGGCCCCTTGCGGGCGTCCG
>CAZTYU010000001.1:34525-37343 GCA_964617535.1 uncultured Bdellovibrionales bacterium
TATGCTCTGTTCTTTTCGATGAGCATTTGGCGACACTCAGCGAGAACCTCATCTAGCGCTTGTTCAAAAGTCATACTATTCCTACTAGTCCTGCTATCCTGCTGCTTGCGCGTACACGCCAGCGCGCGTCAGAGATACCTTCCAGCCTCTCTGATCTCATGTAACTACAGAAACCAAAGATCATAGCACGCATGAAAAGCCTACTGCTGTATATGGCTGTTTGGCACTTTGCGCACGCCGAAGTCTCCAATGCTGGTAATGGAGTAGGGTTATGTAATTGTAACCCGTACCGCCGCTCTGCATGATGATCATACCGCCCCCGCAAAGCTTATTGTGCGGTAGCAGCGTCCAGACGGCTGATAAGCGACGCGTGCGACGTAGCCGTCGTTCTCATATGCACCATACCCGGCTATTTTGTTATGTGTTTGCACAAGCATAGAATCGCTTTGGGGGTGTTGGCCAGGTGTTTATGGACGTAGCGTTAGTGGCGTACATCCAGCAGTTTTGTCCGGACACTAGCCCAGTTCTCATACGCGGCTCATTTGTTGAAACTGCTCTGTAAGTTGCTTGTCTGCTTGTAGAAGTCGACGAGCTCTAGCTTCTGCTTCTTTTGATCGGTGCAGGTACGGGCACAGACCTTCTGCCAGTAGCCGCCTTGTCAGTGCGTGACTGCTGAGTCGCATAGCTGCCACCAGGTACTTTTGGAACCTGACAGCATCGGCATGAAGAGTGTCGTCTATTTCGACAGACAACTCACGATAGCAGACACGACAAAGCGGAGATACGAACTCATCGCACTCCAAAAGCTCACAGACGTTGCACAATTCCATCAGTACGTTGACGACGCCTTCCAGACGGATACTGGCACAATCTGGTACTTACTTCCACCAGCTTCGTACCAAAGATCCCATCCGTAAGCTTTTGGACGCAATGTCGGTACTGTGACAGCAATCGTGGTCACGCCCTGTGAGCCGCCTGTGGTGACTGTTTTAGTCGTTTCGTAGAGCTTGATACCGTGGTGATCGTAGAGACGGAAACGCAAAAGATTACCGGTCAGATTTACCGGAACGTCAGCATCGTTTCGCAGTTCGACTTCCAGCGAAACTGGTTCGCCAATTGGCGCCTCTACGTACTGAATAGTCTGCGAAACAGTTTCATTTCCAGTTGTACGTACGACTGCTTTGATTCTTTTGAGCATGCAATCATGCTAGCACAGCGCGAAAGGACAACCACAGTAGCGTGTAGTTTGCAGGATAGGCCACCGTTGAGTGCAAACTCAGCTGGCGGTGTAGCGTGTAGTGAGCAAAGCGATACAGACTGTGTGTATCGCGCAGGTCGCGAATGTTCATAGTACAGCTCGAAAACTCAACGGCTGTAGACCTTCATCTGCTCCACGTACAAAAGTCTGGTAGTTGTACCAGTAGTCTGTAGTGTAGCGAGTTCTACCTAGTCCATAAGTGTTCACAAGTACGCGCATATGGAACGGTCCCA
The DNA here is from genome assembly GCA_964617535.1 of uncultured Bdellovibrionales bacterium. GTDB lineage: Bacteria > Patescibacteriota > Minisyncoccia > Moranbacterales > UBA1568 > SSEF01. The sequence continues at coordinate 36,017 of CAZTYU010000001.1, forward strand.
ACAGACACTATACGGGAGACTCCGCCAGTCGAGCATCGCAACGCGCGGGAATGCGGAGTAGCCACTGTCACTAAATCCGCCACCGTAGGATTTGATTGTCATCCGGCGATACCTTCAACCAAAGCCAGACCATCTTCCACCCAAACTGGCTCGGCTTCGTCAATTGCGTATCCGGCTTCGGCGATACTCTCTCTGACTTCATTCGTGATGACGGTGTCGGCATGTGTTGCAGCGAGAATAAGGCCGTCAGCGCCTTCGCCAGTCGGACTGAGGATCAGCACCTTGATCTTGGGCGGCTTCTTTGCCGCCTTGTTAGCGTTCTTGACGTCTCGGGGCAAATCGTCCTGTTCTTCGGTCTCCGGAAGCTCAACATTTTCAAGTGAACGCTGGAGCTCGTCGAGCATTGCTTCCGAAACAACGGCAGCCGTTGCCACTTCTGACTTGGCAATGCCCTTGTCGAGCATGTCTTTCATCAGCTTAGTGAACTCATCATCAACGAGCTCTGCCGAGACGTTGAAGGTAAGCATCAGCTTGTCTGCGGATGCCTCGTCGATGTCGGGAAGTACGACAACAGGCGCCACCTCGGCGCCACGCTCAAGCAGCTCGTCCCGCCGATGGTGTCCGTCAACAATACCAAAAGTACCGTCCGGGTTCCGCACTACTTGGATGAAAGACTGCATACCAGCAGTGTCCAGGCTCATCTTGAGCGCTGCCTTCTGCTGTCTGGTCATCTTTCTGAAGTTGTTTCGTCTTTGGACGAGCAACTCCATTGGAACTGTTCCGACTTCTATGTCGTTTGTTGAAGTGGAGATCTTGATGAACTTCGGTTCGTTTGCTGGTTTTTTAGACATCTTTTGCTACTTTCAGATTGAGGCAAGAAAACCCAACCGAGTTCCCACAAATGTCGGTTCTATATCCTGAGTAAACGTCCAAGGGCGTAGACAGTTGTCTGCTCTGTAGGAAACATTACGAATTACTAAAGCGTGCATTGAAATCCCATGTAGTACCTTCTCGATGTTTTATACAGCTCTACGGGAACCATCCAGTCTGCGCCTAATGCGCCCCAGGAATTACCAAATGTCAGTACGTGCACATGAATCCTGTATAAAAGGTTTTAGTACGTGTAAATTGTTCAGCGTAGTGGTGTCGCCTGTCATATGGAGAAAGCCAGGCAGTGCCCGCAGTCATGCAGCGCATGTGAAGCCCACATACTCTGCGCGATTGCATGTGTAACCAGCAACACGCACAAGCCAGTTGTCCATGGCAGAATTCCAGGCAACACCCAAAATTATACGCCGCATCGAAAGCCTCGCACAGCGCTATCCCA
>CAZTYU010000001.1:37443-40577 GCA_964617535.1 uncultured Bdellovibrionales bacterium
GGTAACCTAGCGCGGTCGGGTAGTCCGACGATGTTGCCGAAAACTAGCGATTCTAGCGCCGGTAGGTAACGCTTGTCGTTGCGGCAGTAGCGTTTCAAATCGCCAACTGTTCCCATCGCCACAAGTGGCATGGCAAACATAGTGTAAATCACAACAGGCGCTACAGACTGATCCGGCGTACAATGGGACCAAGCGGAGCGCTTGGATCGGCGTGACTTACCAGGAACACTTGCCTCTCGTTTGCTATTTCGCATGCAAGATTGATTAAAGCCTCTACGCCCGAATTGTCAAGCGTGTCAAAGGCTTCATCGATTACAAGCGGCGCAGTTTTAGGTACTGCGCCGATACTCGCTGCGAGTTCGCTCATTGCCAAACACAGGCATATGTCAATACGCCTGCGCTGTCCGGAGGACAGCTTTGCATAGGTATCAACAGGTCCGCGATCCAGACAAACGGTTAGAGCGTCATCTGCGTACTTAATGGAGACTGCGAATTCGGAACCAATGCTAGAGAGGAATTCGTTTGCAATGTTGCTGATTTGGGCAGCGGCGGACGCCAGGTACTCTTGTTTGGCGCGCTTCACGTACTTGCCAAGTAGCGCTATTCGGTTGTAACGCTCGGACAGCTCCGCAATTCGCTCTGCGGCTAGACGAGCCTCCTCTCGATCTGCCCAAATCGCGTGGGCTTTGTTCATTGCTCGCTGTGTCGAAGTCTCAACCATTTCAGACAGCGTTGCGTAGTTTTTTTGCTTTTCGGTTGCGAGCACTGCTTCGTGCTCTGCTTGTCGTACGTTGCCGCTTATTGCAGACAGCTCACTACTAAGCGCAACTGATAGTTCATGCAGCTTTTCGTACTTTTCGGTTGGCTTCATGTGTTTGGCTCCACACGCTGCACAAACAGATGATTGCTTTGCAGCTTCGTTCTGAAGTTGCTCGGCTACATTTCGGTAATCGTTTGCCAGAACTTTACTGCGCTGGTTCCACGCGCTGATCTCTGCTCTTATTTGTTCGGCAGATTTGATAGGCGGTGCTGCCGTGCTTGCAAACACTTTCAGCTGTGCCAGTTCGCGACTTAGCTGAGTCAGGTCTTGTTCGATTCGACTAACGTTAGGGCTCGCAGCCTTTTCTGTGTCGATACGCGCTTTTACTTCTTTGAGCTGCTCACGCAGCTTTTCAAGTGTTTTGTCAAAGCGCTCTGCGCCAATCAGTTTTGACATGTACTGGAAGCGCGCGCTTGGCGTACCAGTTGAGAATGCAGACACGCTAGTACCTGTAATCCAAAGGCTTCTCGACCACGCTGCGTAGTCCCCAAAGATTGGTGTAATGGTTTCTAAGAAACGTGTCTTGTTGATTTTGGCGAGACCGGTGAACTCTACGCGCTCGCCTTGCGCAGTTATGTAGCGACTGAGTACTCTGCTGTCTTCAAACAGAAGCTTTGCGGCGCTCTTTTCGTTTGCGACTCCGCGGACATTCTGTCCCCAAAGTCCCCAAATCAAGGCTGAGCAGAGCGTTGTTTTGCCGCTGCCGTTTGCACCAGTTATCAAATTGACACGATCGCCAAAGTCGACAGTACGCTTAACGATGCAACCGTAGTCGCTGATCGCGATCTTCTTAATCCGCATCCTTTGGTTTTAGCATAGCCTTGAGCTCATTTTGCCGAGATCTGACAGAAAGCGTCACGGCGCGAACCCAAAACCGCTCGCTGTCGTCAAGCTTGCTAAAGTCCCAATCAGCACTCTTTGCTTTGTCGAGCATCTCCTCAGCGAGACGACGTAGTGTCGGTACCATTTCATCGAACAGCACCTCTGCCGCTAGCAGGAGATCCTTGTCAGCTTCGTCGAGTTTCGCAGTAGGCTCGATCGGCAGCTCCAGGAAAACCGTATAGGGCTTCATAGCGTTTCCAGCGCTTTCAGCATTTCGTTAGCCTGCTGGCGTGTTAAAACTCCAGTCTCTACGTCTGAACTGAGTAGGCGATTGACAGCCTCTTCCATGCTTGTGGGCTGGAATGCCTGCTCCGGAGTTTGCAGGCCGGTTACTGGCGCTGCTCCGCACACCATTTTGTAATCTGTCAGTACGCCAAGCTTCTTTTCGCGCTCAGCCGGAATTCGGTCTTCGGGCTTTACTCTGGCGTATACATGCGTAAGCTTCATGACGTCACTTATACCCTTCCCGTAGTCGCAAAAAACTGGCCCAATGTAGCGCTGTATCTGACCGTTAACAACTACTCCCGCAGGTCTCCCTTTGTGACCATCACTATCGAAGTTGTTTTGGCACATTGAGCCGACATTTAGGCGCATTGAAGAGTAATAGCAGCTATGCTCGTGACCACAATACAGCATTACGTTTTTGTGATCGCGCTGCCAGGCGTCTGAGACATAGTCGGGCCCTTGATGCTGTGCGTTGCCCAAACCGTAGTGGGCCAGCACAGTATCTACGCCGTTGTAGTTTGGCATTGCGCTGTTTGCGTCGAGCGAACAATACGGTACTAAACCGCAACGTACGCCATCAACATTGACGACAGTTGGGGTTTCGTACACATGCACATTGCTGAGCTGCGCCAGCGGCCTTACCGCACTCGGCGCATCAAAGGACGCAATGTCGTGGTTGCCTGCCAGGATATGCCACTCGGCTTGCGTGCTTTGTATCAGCTTCATGGCTGCGTAGTAAACGGCAGGCGTGGGTTTGGCGTTGTCAAAGAAATCGCCGAGCTGGAAGATTACACCAGGCTTGTGCCGGTGTATGTGTGTTGTTAGTACGCGAAGAATGTCTTCACAGCGTCTGTTGATTCCGTTGTTGTATGGACCGCCCATTGACTGGTGGTTGTGTATGTGCGTATCGCCAACAATCATTACAGTGCGCATAGAAACCCCAGTCCAGTTCTGGACCAGCATTTATTCAGGCCGTGCCAATGTCGCACTTCAGCGTAGGCAAAGTCGCTGTATCGCGTATTGCGGATTCTCATATACAATCTAGATAAACGTGCGGAAGCCTACTTTATCGAGGCTCCAGACATGGCGTAAGGAATACGTAGCGTAGGCGTCGTTGGCATGAAGCGACAAGAAACTAAAGGTGTGGTGTGCGCCCATAATTTTCATATGTTTGCAGAGAACCCGGCCTTCGCATCTGCGTAGCCTA
>CAZTYU010000001.1:40677-42475 GCA_964617535.1 uncultured Bdellovibrionales bacterium
GCATGTCGAGAATCCAGCGTGATGGTCGTTATGCCGTTGTAGTATAGTCAAAGCTCCGAAGAACGTACATACATCGAACCAGCTGCAGGACCCGCACTGTTTGGCTTTCATACTTCCTTGAATGGGAAAGGGGGCGGGACCTGAAGTTAGTCCCGCCCCCTTTCTTTACTTAGCTGGCGCTAAGACCGTTATCGTCGTCTCAGAATGGAATGTTGTCACCGCTCTCAAGCTCGTCCTGCAGCGTTGAGGCAGGCTTGGTCTTGAACTTGCTGGTTCCCTTCCCTGTTGAAGAAGACGCCCCAAGAACGTCAAGATCGCCAAGGATCTGCTCAATCTCTTCTGCCGTGTACTCGCGCGCAAATGGAGAGAGGTCGGGGATGTTTTCCAGAAGCTCTTCCTTGTTCGGTAGGGCGCTCATTACAGGCATCTTCATCTTGCGTTTGCCGACGCCAGGGATCTCAACATCCTGATCCTTCTGGATGACGTCAACCGTGTAAGAGGTGAGCATCTTCTCACCTTCCTTTTTGATCGTGAGCGTCATACCAGCATCGGGGTTCCAGAGCTCGCCGCGATGCTGCTGCGCAAGTCCAAGGATGTTACGCGCCTGCGTGCGATCGGAGCCCTTGTGCACGCCCATACCGTAGACAAACACCTTGGGGCCAGCGAACTCTTCTGGTACGGCCTTGCCGCCCCAGTTGAGGAACACAACAGCCATCGCAAACTTTTTCTTTGCGCGACCTTCCTTCGCCATGGTTTCCGCGCCGCCAATGTGCTTCGCCACCGCCAAACGCGGTAGGAAGGTTGAGCAGGCTTGGCACATGCCGTTGTCGGCTCCGCCAGATGGGCAATTGAAGCTCGCAAACTTGCGAGCTGTTGCGACATCTGTCTTGTTGCCAATGGCGTGCTCAAACCAGCTGATCCAAGGGACAGCCTTACCTTCAAGCGGGAGAATTCGGAATGTGCTTGTTCCCTTGGGCAAGTCAGCTTGCGTTACTCTGTTCTCCCAGAACTTCTTACCGTTTCCACTGAACTTCTTCTCGCTGAAGCTGGACGCAATCTCCGCTGCAATTGCTTCGTCGATGTCTTCAAACTGAACGATGTTTCCCATGTTTTCCTCTGTGACCATTGCTCACAACGAGCGGGTGTCACGCCCCATAAATTAGCACAAACGCTCTGCGTGACAACTTAAACAGCAGCAAAAAAGCTAAGCTGTCGGGTGCGATTTATTGGCCAATGCTCCCATATTGGCCCGCCAAGCCAGACATCTGGGTCAGCCCAGCTTGTGAGATTTGTTTTCTTAATAAGTCGCATAGAAGCCTAGAACCTGTAGCATTACTGAGTGGTGCTTCCCAGGACGCAACCTAGCTGATCGATACTCTGGTTTTGCAAACCAAATAGTGTGCGTGTTGACTTTCACTTTGTAGGAAAAGAATGGCGCAGCAACAGCGTCTACATACATGCTTGAAATCCTGCTACAGAGTCAGAAGACTCTGCATGTCCGCGCCAAAATCGATGTGGAAGTTGCACGCGGCCGCCTAGCCAAGATGCATCTCCGCGCTGTTTGCGGAGTTCGCCTATACGCACGACACTACACTCAGCCAGGTGTGGCTTGAATTGCGCGTAAACTCTACGCGCATTAACTGAAAAGCCTTGCCCGCGTAGCCAAAACCGCAAAAGCCTGCTGCGCGCGTTACATACACGGTAGAAGTCCTGTAGTTACGTACGGAAGATTAGCCGGATCTCCACACGGATGATCGAAGTAGAACCTAGTAGCATACCAGCTACAGTACTTTACACG
>CAZTYU010000001.1:42575-47929 GCA_964617535.1 uncultured Bdellovibrionales bacterium
TACAACAGTGGTTAGCCCAACACTCGATTTGCGCACAGCGGATAAATTCGCCTGTGTATCTGTAACAAAGCGTGTGATAGTCCGCGTAGCCTGCAGCGCTCTTTGCGCGCATTAGACGCACCCAAGGAAACTACGCTGATGTTCCCTGAACTGGCCCCCTACACTGTGTTTGTGCCAAAAGGCGCGCGTACCAAAAAAAGAGGCGTAGCATGCAATACGACAGTGCATTAGACACCTCCATGAAAGGCAATACCATCATCGCAGTGCTCAAATTCGGCGCAGAAGCGATAAAAGTCCACCAAACTGTACACGCACTGCTGATAGTCCGTGTATCCAACAATCTTGCGCATACTCACGGGACCTTCACTTTCTTCATGGTATCCCAAGACTGGCCAACTTTTGCGTCAGCAACAAGAGGTACAAGTCCCTCCACAGGCGAATTGTCTGTCATTAGCGCCATGAGGAATTTGAGCGTCTTTTCCACTTCTTCGTCGCGGACCATCACCATGATCGAGTCGTAGATCTGGATGAGAAACTGACCTCCGTTGGTGTTGGCGTCCAGCCAGTCAACAACAGGCTTGAGCATTGACGTAACGATATCAACAGCCCCGCCCTGTATATCTGTGTTGTAACAGCCGCGAGCTGCCGTTACGTCGTAGTGGTCGTGATCGTCGCGGTCCCAGCGGAGTGTTGACTCCAGATCTTTGAGCGTCGGAGGATTCTTACCCATGCCCCACATAGGTCGTTTGCGCCCAGGCTGACCCTTCCAGTAGGTGCGCGTGTAGCCAGTGACGTACGCCTGTGCGTAAGCGTCGTCCATAAACTTACGAAGACCGGTGTAGGTCTTGAACATGGCGTCACCGAGATTGCGCCCGGCTTTGCTGTCGATGCCAAGGCGCTTGGACAACATGAACCCAAGCTGGCTAGGGATCTCGTAAATCGCAGCAAAGTTAGAAGTCTTGCTCTGCTCTCTGAAGATGTCTCTCTCTTCTTGAGACATAGTAGCAAAATCTTTTCCAACGTATGGAGCAAACAACTCTGAGGATCTGGTATGGAAGTCAACACCAGAATTGAGCATCTCGATCATGGCCGCGTCTCGGGAGCGGTATGCGGCTATTCTAATCTCAATCTGCCCCATATCAGCTTCAATGAACTTCCAACCGGGTGGAGCACGGTGGCAAGAGCGCAGCATGTTTCCCAACTCTCGGGACTGCGCATCACGGCCCTTCAAACGGTTGAAAAAGTTAGGGTCCTGTGAAGACGGTCGACCAGATTCTGTACCGTCTTGCAAATAGCTGGGATGCACTCGACCGTCGGTACGAATGTCGTTTAACATCCCACCAACAAAGCTTGTGTCCGTGTGGGTCAACAGCTTGTACCGCGTAAGCAGCTCGATAACCGGATGCTTGTCGGCCATCTTTTCGAGAACGTCTTTTGACCATGACTGCTCGCCGCTGTCTGTTTTGCGCTTGGACTTCAATCCAAGCGAATTAAGGAACTCGCCGACCTGCTTGGTCGATCTAGGATTGAGTCCGGGCTTGTAAGCGTGGATCTTCTTGAGAGTTGCTTCGGCTTCAGCCTTGAGCCAAGCGCTAAGCGCCTCAACTGCATTCTTATCAGTTGGAAAGCCATTGAGTCGGGCTCGGCACCAGGCGTACATTGAAGGCTTGGTAACTTCCTCCCATATGCGAAGCTGTCCGAGGTCGTCTTGCTCCATCAGCTGAAGCTGGAAGAGGTCTTCCAGATGCCAAGTGGACAGAGCATCAAGTGCTACGTATCTGTGCTCAATTTCTTTGTCCACGAAACGATGCGCAAACTTTTCAGGCGCATAACCGTCGCGGAGCCAAACAAGCCAAGTTTTGGGCACTTCTTCGACGCGCACATGGAGGCACTTGGGAGCCTTTCTAGGGCGTCCGGTCGGCGTAAGCTGGTCCGCCACGGACAGAGCGCGAAGCTCCCCGCAAACCGCCTCCATGGCGTCGCGTTGGGCATCCTTATGGCCGCCCATACCGACAAGGTCCGCGCAGGTGGCGAGGTCGCCTGCGGCTGCGGCGTTGAGCAGCTTGCGCTTCAGGCGAGCGTCGCTGTCAAGCCCAAGCAGGGGTTGCACTCTGTTCGCAGCAAAGAGAGGCTCGGCTTGAATAGCGCAAAGATCATACTGTCCGTTCCAGGATGTATGCCGCAGCCCATGGAGAATGCCCAAGAGTGCGCCTCGTATATTTTCATCTTCTATTGAACTCCTGGGAAAGACGTAGACATGATTCGGACCGGAGACGGCCAGACACTCTATTCTGAAGTCCGCCTCGAACATCATGCCGCTAGTCTCAACGTCAGTAGCGACGAATGGATGTTGCCTGAGCTCCTCCAGTGCTGCCTGAGCGTCTGCTAACGTTTCGACAATATGGTATCGCGCAGAGAGCACAGCTCGATTGGGCTGCGCGTCGGTCAGAATGCGCTCAAGGTCTTGCTCAAATGCCTTCGCGTAAAGATGATTGCGAGAGCACACCGACGGATTGGCCATCAAATAGGCCGGAACAGCCTGCCCGTCAACATTGAGCCAAGCGTATCCGCCGCGAACATCAAGCCAGTCATAACGACGATCGAGAACAGACTGACCGGCCAGAGCGCCCATAAGAATTACAAGCTTTGGCTTGCATTCCTGTATGACACTGTTGACGTAACCGCGACAGGCGGCAGCAGCCTCGGCAGCCTGCGCATAGACAGCTTTGATATCGTTCTCAGTGCCGGAAGCTGGCGAACCCACTTTGCAGCCAACGGCGTACTTGTAAACGACATTACGTCCGGGAGCGTACTTTTCAACGAGCTTACGAACCATCTGACCCGGCGCTGACGCAAAGGGACGACCCAGCTTGCGTTCAAACTCAGTTGGTGATTCACCAATAATGAGAATGTCGCCGGGCTGACCATCAGCGGGAATGCAACGCTTTGGGTTCGTTGCGTGCAGTGCACAACGACTGCAATTCTCGTCCTGCTCAAGAGGAGCAACGTTCTGTACAGCGGCGGCGGGAAGCGTTGGGTAGATGGGCAGAGATTTCATACACTTCCTGTGAATCCGAGAAAGTACAAAGGTACGGATGCATGCTCGAACACTGTGCGGTAACGAAGCCAACTTTTGGTCAAGGCGTCAAAAGCTGCAACACATCTGACGTTCATATGTATCCGTGGAAAGATCCCTGCATTCGTACGCAGTCTGTCGTACGGGCGTACGACAGAGCAGCAACCGTTTCTCTGCATGATAACCAATGCAGATCGCTCCGGACTGTTCGCGTCGCTACGCACATCCTACAACTCCATGAAGACTATGCAATGTTTTGAAGTAGCGAACAGGACTTGCAAAGAAATCATGAGCACTCGCATGGAAATTCAGGCGTTTGGCGTGTGCTCTGTGGCTGTGCGTGATCCAGACTTTCATACGGCCGAAAAGTAGCCAACGTATTCACGAGCCTGTTGTGGGCGGCGTGCGCGGCTTTTGTAAGTCCGAACCACAACAGCACCATATGTTGAGATTGTTAGTGCACACATGCGAACATCCCCAGTTGGTAGCCTGAAGTGTAGCAGCGAGCTGCCCCGTAACCACGCACTGTGGCGTGCGCGTAAGAACTAGATGCACGACATATCATACGACGTTACAAAAGCCTCTGTAGCCGCCAGCAATGCTAAGCACCTGATTTGTCGAAAAGTAGAAAAGCTCTACGCCGCCCGCATACGAAGCTATCAGGACTCTTGATTTTCCAAAACTTATATGCATGCAGACGCACCTCCGGCTGCGCTGCATACAGCGCTATACGTAGGCCAGAAGGCAGAATACGGATAATCGCTGAATCCGTATGTTACCGCAGTGTGGATTTTTAAAAGCACGCAAGCGTACCCAGGCAGCTGTAAAAGCCAGCGACGCGGGGACAGCCAAACCGTTCCAAGTGGTAAATTGCGTTGGCGTAGCAAACAGCCGTCACGCGCGAGTGTACAATCATGTTAAACACGCAAACGCGCCCCACCAAATGTCTCTGTCTGCGAAAGAAAAACTAAACTGCAGCACTGAATAGGTGTCAGAACCGTAACAAACGGTTGTTGCTTGCGCGTGCATCACTCCCTCGTGGAATAGCCAAGAGACGGTGGAATAGCCTTGGCGAGCAAATCTAGCGCTGATTTGCCGTTGTTTTCTTGTGTGAGCTCTGCCCAGAATTTGACATCGTACGGAGCTGCGGTGAGCTCTCGGACTTCCGCGCACATGGCTTTGATCGCCGACACACTGCAACTCTTACCTTCTGCGACCATCACAGCGAGAGCCGCGGCAGCTACCTGCTTGGCGCTCTTTCTGCCCGCTACACGGGGATCGGCGAGCGCCGAGTTCCAGCGCTGAAGAAGCGCCGAAGGGTCTGCCGCAGGAGCTGATGCAACTGGCGCTGACTTGGTCCTCTGCTCTTTGAGCTGTGCAGCCATAAGCTCGTCGGCGAGCGACATCTCAATGCCGAGACAGTCCGCAATTGCGCTGACCAGAGCGGTGCGAAACGCATTCTGGAGATTTGCCGCGAGTACGCTCTGCTTGTATTTCGTGAATACAGCATAGGCAGCCTGCATGACTTCGGCTTGCGTTCCGGGAGTGATTTCAGCGCACTCTTTCGTGAACGCTGCGCGAAGCTCCTCTTCCGGAGACAAAGCGACTTGAGGTTCAGGAATGACACGAACCTCGGCCAGCTTGGTTGTCAGTTCTGCATAAGTCGGTTTGCTGACTTCTGCAGGCACGACTTGGCTGTTTTGAACAGCAGAGAGCGTTGCGTAAGCCTGCTGTAGCGCGGCTAGCTCTGCTGACAGTTTTTGACAGTGCTGACAAGGGGCGGTCTTGCCGCCGCTTGGGTTTTGCAGCACCTGTCTAACAGCGTCAAGCGACTCACCGTCTGGAACAGAGTAGACAACGTCGATGTAGTGTAGTCTTGGCTCAATTTCGTAGTCAGTCGTCGTCTTGATTTGCAGCAATTTCATATACAGCTCCACAAAGAGGTACCTGCAAAGCCCAAAAAGTAGGGAGTGACGCACATTGCGTCATCTCCGCGCCAGTCAAGTGCTCTTATTTTCATCTACACCACCAACCACTTTCTCTATCTCGATTGTGAGTAGAATGTCGTGCGGTAGCGTTTCGCAGTTGATATGCGCCGCTACTGTGATCGTGCCGCTGTCAATCAGTTTGGCAAGAACGGTACTGTGCGCACGCGGCACGTAACCAAGCTTCCTACCCTCGTAATCCAGACGAATGGCGTTGGGGTCATAGATGTTTTCAGGTTCTCTGACAAGCTGCACAGGACCAGTTTTGACCAAACCGAGCTGGTCTGCGTAGT
>CAZTYU010000001.1:48029-51076 GCA_964617535.1 uncultured Bdellovibrionales bacterium
ACAGCGGTCTTACCGTACATGCGAAGAATGTCGGCAAGAGCTTCTCCCTTCTTCCAGGCATCGCCGTCGAGCAATACCACGATTGGACGTTCTGATGTGCAAAGAATTTCAATCTGCTGGTCCGTCCACATACCGAGCAGCGCTACTGCGTCTGGCCAAAGATACACCGCATCGAGCGTACCTTCGACGACGAAGACTGGGGTCTGGGCTGGAACATACAGCGTCGACTGATTGTACAGGAATGCGCCTCTAGCCATCCCGCGTACGTACATATAAGGTAGTTCTGATTGACCCGAGATGTCCCTACCGACATAACCAAGCCACTCTCCAGTTAGCGATTTTATTGGTACAATGAGCCGGTTGCGCCAGTCCTGATCTTCTGGGCCGAGACGACCGCGCAGCGTAACAGTACCCAATTCTGCTGACGCAATGCTGACGAGATCAAGCTTGCGCTTTTTGACAGCATACTCGCGAGCCTTGAGGGCAAGCGGATGTGGCGACATAACAGAGGTCCAGCCTAGTGGAGGCTCGTAGACATTGATTTCGCTGTCACGCGGTTTGTACTGCTGCTGAGGTTGGTAGCCTTGAAAGGCTCCGGAGCTGTGACAGCGATAGCAGAACCAGCGTCCGTTACGCTTGTCAAAGCTCAGGTTTTTCTTGTTCGTGCTGTGCCCTTTGATTGCGCAGAACGGACACTTTGCTCGCACCACAGCGCCGTAGCCAGACGCACTAGCAAGAGCACGTTTGACTAGCTGGTAGGCGCTCATAGACACCCAATCGCACCGAGCGTAGACCCGCTGTCAATCGACGTCCAGCTGAATTGAAACAACGATCGAAACGGAACAGATGTGCAGTAGTTTACTGTTCGGCAGATCATGCTCTACACCAACGCGAACATTGAGCAGCTCTGACTCTTGTAACGTGCGGGCATGATAACCACTACAGAGTTGACTACAGAGTTTCGGTAGTTTCCATTAGCGTACACGCGCATGTTTTACACTGACGCAAACAGCGAGAAGATATAGTAGACTTCGTCAGTGCTGAAGTTAAAACTGCGTCCAACAGCGAAGCTGTTACTATCAGAGAATGCGGAATCGTGGCTGAAGCAACCTGGCATTCGTATACGCATCTACACCACCGCAAACAGCGAGAAGACATAGTAGGATTCGTCATCGTCGAAGACGAAATTACGTCCAACAGCGAGGCTGTTCCTATCAAAGACAAAGAGTATGGAATCGTGATTGAAACAGCCCGTCATTCGTATACGCATCTACACCACCGCAAACGCCCCTTCAGCGATGTATTCGTACCATGCGTACGACGCAAGGTAGTGGTTCCAATTAGCTGCAATTTGAACGGTCATCACAACCCCAAAAAGCTGATGTCGGCCATGCGGCCCATGTGTCGGAAGTGCGGAACGACCTGAGTTGCCTCGCCGGTTGCGCCGAAATGGCGATCAGCGTCAACAAACCAAACATAGCCGTTGCGAGCAGCAATGTCAGGCTGCGGCGTACCAGTCAAGAACAAGTCTGAAAGCTGATACTTGTGCCGAGAATCGCCCGTACTTGCGCGACCAAGAATTGGAATGGGCTGACCTGGCTTCCACTCCGGACGCTTGGCCTGTGCAGCGGTGAACACCCAATTAGGGTCGCCATTACCGCTGGCCATCGCCTTCAAAGCACTCCAGACAGTGAAACCCGTACGGTACTCCGATTCTCTGTCTTCCCGTTTAGAAGAGACAACCACATCCCCGTAGTCCACGACCCGAAACCGGATACGCACACCTTTGTCCTTCTCCTGCTTGTCAAACCAAGCTGCAATGTCCCGCTCGTTTAGTGACTTGGGCGGAAAGGCACCAACAAAAATCTTGCCGAGCCTATTCTCAGCATAGAGCTTCTTGACTATTTTTGCTGCGTCTTTGCGCAGCTCTCTATCGAGCAGGTCATTGATAGCAACACCGGCTACTGCAGCCATGAGTCGGCGATGGACGTCAGACTCCTCTAGCTCAAGCGACAGGTAGCCAACATGCTCGCCGTGAAGCGCAGCTACAGCAGCGACATGATTGAGCCACATGGACTTCCCTGCTTTGGAATCCATGAGCATCGTAACCAACGAGCCGAGCGCAGGGCCGCCTCGGAGTAGAACGTCCAATTCCCCAATACCTGTCGGCATTTGTATCTGTAGGGGTGCGTCTGCAAGCAGTTCCTCCGTATCTAATCCGAATTCAGATGCTGGCGTGTCCTGGTCGGCCTTGGACAAGCCGATGGCGTCGCACGCCATCATCTCTTCAATGTAGGAATCAAAGCGCGGGTCTTGTGCAGACACGCCAACAACAGTTAGACGCTTGGCTATCTCGCGAAAGCGTGCTTGTCTGACTGGTACCACCAGTTCGTTTGCAAGCGCTTCTGCGTCCCAACTCTGCTTGGATAGCTCAAGGATCGTTCGGATTTCTTCAAGCGATTCCGAAGTGAGCTTGCCGTCATCAAGTAGATAAGTCGCTCGCTGGCGGACAACTTCCGCTGACGGGCAGCCCTCTTGGGCTACTTCGCGACATATCTTGTAGATTGTTGCTGAGGCTTCGTCTACCACAGCATGTGGATCAACGTGCCTACCAACGCGTTGCCAAAACTTCTCATCTGTGGCTGCAAGCGCTGCTGTTAGCTTTTCAAACTCCGGATCGAGATTGTACTTCATGTGCTCCAAATTGCGTAAATTGAGATTTTGTTTTCTGCGTACGACACATACACGAGTTCTCTGCTGCCGAACCCGTGAATTCGCCCGGGTCTGGTGACCCAGGACCAGGTACAGTACCCGCGTGCGCCAAATTCAAATACTTGCATGGAAACTCACGTCGGGCTCAGGTTCATTCGTGTACGTCGTTGTGCAGAAGCCCAAATGCATTGCCCCTGGGGCAAGCCAGGAACGTCCTCTAATTCGCAGTTGCATAGAAACCTGTTCCGTAGTCTGTCAGACTTGCGCGTGCTGTTACTTTGTCGCATGGAAACGTATTTGCGTAGTAACTTCGCGCGAAAATCTTAAGCCTTACA
>CAZTYU010000001.1:51176-53987 GCA_964617535.1 uncultured Bdellovibrionales bacterium
ACCATTCGCGGAACCATACAAATTCTCCAGAGTTAACAGCATTGTTGAGCAGGTCTTGTACACGCTGGTTATGCGCGCGTAACCTCGCGAGGTCCTGCGAGTACTCAGCAGTCTTAGGTTTGTTTCTCCACTTTGCGCAGAGCTCTCTTGCTGCTTTTGTGAAGACGCAGCGCGGAAGAGCAAGGTCCCCAGGTCTGAAGTCAGGCTCGACAATGGCTTTTGGCGAGAACACAAAGCGTACCGGTGCTCTCGGTAGTTTATCGCCAATGCGCAACGCTTTGAATAGCGCTAGACGGTACTGAACCCACTCCGCGGGTCTGTATTCCAGAAGCCGAAGCAGATCCATTGACCAGTAAACGCAATCCATGTCTTCACTTTTGATATGCGAAGACACGCTATACAAGCTTTTGGACGCTGTCGTGTAGAGTTTGATACCTACCGGCAGAAGCTGCTCGTCGTTTTCTGGCGCTAGAGGCGCTGGCGGCACATACGGTAACGACAGCTCTTCTTTTGTTGGAAACACACTAAAGCGCTCCGCAGAAACCAAAGCGCCCTGTGTAGAAGTCTGGCGCGTAGAACGTGTGGTAGACCACTACACGCAACCAGTCAGCGTAACGTGTGTAGATCCTATACTCCATACAAGGCACCTAAAAACCCACAGATGCGGGTTTGCACTGTGAAGTGAGCCGAACCCATACTGGTGCTGTGTCTACTGGACCAGCAGGCAACGTGTGTGTGAACGCTCATAGCACGCTGAACCAGCTAGTGTCTAAATCGCCATAGCGCGCCACACGGCGCCACCCTATGTTTCCCAGCGTAGTCGCAAAGTAGCGTGTTTGGCCCAAGAGTTTTCGTTTCATCTAGAGTACTCCGCAGAGGCTACTCGATCGGTTCCGCTCGTGGTCACGTACGCGGAGTACATTATACCTGTGGAAGCCTGACCAGCCAGAGTGGCGTATGTAGGCTTTACCCACTTTTCGCTCCATCTAAAGCGCTCCCAGAAGTCCGCGTCTGCGCGAACAGCTGAAGGAGTACATGTGCATAGACAGCAGCGCAACGAAGTCCTCCTCCGAGTGCGCGCCTACATAGGCTTTGACTTTTAGTTCAAGATGCATACAAAACCTTTGTGTCGTGTTGGTTGTGTAGACAAAAAGCGAGTCGTGTATGCCGACCGGGCTCTCCAGGTCGCTAGTGTCACCGCGGGTATGATATGCATCAGACCAGTGCGTGCAGGCTGCCTATTATCGACCGCATTGCAGCTGGTTGCGTTGGTTTGTACAAGTGCACTTGTCCAGCAAGGTAGAACGCATACTCAAAGCTACCGAATCGTCGTTTGATTTCCATCATTCGCTCCTTACGCGGTACCCGAACTCTTCATATGCTTTGCGGCGAGACGTGGAGTGCTCGCGCACCCACTTACAACCTCTATGCAGCTCGCCCTCGCATCCACAATCAGTATCGCAGATGTCGTAGACCTCGAACGTGTCTTTGGTTGAGCCGTCAACCTGACGTATTCGACTACCACGACCAACCTTTTGAATCACGTCAATGGTTGCTTTACCACCAGCAGCATTGATCACTGTGGCTATTTCGGGAATGTCAACGCCTTGCCTGTATATGGGCGTTGATACCAGCGTGTCAACTAGACCATTGCGCAGTTTTGCCAGATCGTTGTTAGCAGTTTGCGCGTCTGTCTCGTCGTTTACGTAAACGCAGTCTTTGATCATGCGCACCAGCTCCTGCTGGTGCAGCTTTGTCCGAACAAAGACTATGCGCGGCGCTTTCGTTGAGTGTACAAGACGCAACACAGCAAGGTTGCGCGCTGTGTTTTGCGCTATGTTGACGCGCTCCCATTCGGCGTAGTCTGCGCAGTCTTGCATATTTGTGTGCGCATACTGCGGCATGCGCAACACTGCTTTTGCGATTACGCCAGCTTCGGCTGCTTGTGTCGGGGTATAGCGGTGCAGCGTTTCGCCCAGCATTCCAACTGTAAACAAGCTCTTTCTGTCGGCTCGGTTGAGAGCTGTGGCGGAAAAGCCTATACGTATTGCGGCATTTTTGCAGCGTTTAAGCGCGGCTTGATGTGTTGGTGAGGCAACATGGTGTGCTTCATCGCACAAAACTGCGTCAAAGGAAGCCATCTCCGCGTCAGATAGGTTTTTCAGAGAGTCGTCATTAACGACAACCACTTGGAGTGTTTTGCGACTTGTATGAGCGGGTTGTTTGCTGATATCGACGTTAAGAGCGGCGAATTTCCGAACACGCCCCACCAAATCTTCGCGTAGCTTTTTTGACGTGGCGACAATTAGCACCTTACCTTGTATCAGATTGGCCAGGAGTCCGATCAAGTCTGACTTACCGGCACCAGTAGCGTGCTGGACTAGCCCTCGTTTGTGCTTGCGGATGGCATCAAGCGCTTCGATCTGATGCTGTCGCGGTGTCCAGTTCACACCTTCGATGCCGTAACCTTCGGCAATCGTTACAACACTTTGCTTGCCAACTAGCTCAACATTGATGTTGGCTTCTCTAGCTGCTCTCGCAAGTCGACGAGCAAGGCCCGCAGGGAAGTAGTCCTTTGTCAGAACACTGCTCTGCTTAGTCTTGCCGCGATGGTTGACAGTTCTGTACGACAGGTAGCCTTTTACAAAGGCTAGTTCGTCCGGTGTGTATTGGGCAATGCGAGCCCAGACGTTACCTACTGTGATAAGCACGCTAGACTATAGCACAGCAGCTGATGTACATGTTGCCGTCATCGCCCACTGAATACACCGGACATGGGCTACAGATAGTGTCTAGCCACCAGGAAGATTG
>CAZTYU010000001.1:54087-58454 GCA_964617535.1 uncultured Bdellovibrionales bacterium
CTACCAGCACTCTACGATCGTTGACCAGCCGTCCTTCTCGGACTGGGCGACATCGTGGCGATAGTCCTGCGTCAGACACCAGATCACCGGAATCTCGTCAGGCTTTGGCGTGTGGCCGATTGCGCCATCAGTGATGCAGATGATGAGGGAAGGCTTCCGCTTCTTGGCCACCGCAAAGGCGGGCACCATGGACGTGCCGCCGCCGCCCTTGAGATTGGCAGCGACATCTTGCGCAGAGTGAACAGTTTCGACAGCGTGCACTTCAGCGTCACAGGCGATGAAGGTGACCGGGCCAACGATCTTGGCAATTTCCTCGACTTCGCTGACGAGCTTGGCGAGATCGCCATGCATTGATCCTGAAGTATCGCCGATCACTACGATACTGCGCTCATACTCGCACCAGCCCGCAAGGATGGGATCATCGATCCCATCGAACTGCCGCACATTACGCCGCATGAAGGTCTTGTCCTCCATGCCGGACTTCATGTCCGTGTACACCATCGCGGCGTGGAGAAGGTGCTGGCGCCAGTCAACGCGAGGTGGAGGAATCTCCTCAACGTCAAGAAAGGCGCCGAACGGCGAGTGTCCTCGGCCGTTGCTGGACTGCTTGACAGCATTGGCCATCTCGCGCTTAGTAGCGTCGATTTTTGCCTGGCTGATCATCTGCCGCGGTTTCTTGCCGGGCTGATTTCCCTTCTTGTCACCAGCACCATCAGAATCTTTCGTATCGCAGCCAGCGCCAGGCTTTCCGGTGCACTGCGCGGGTAGTTCGTTCTTGTACGCCAGCTTGAGCAGCCCGTAGTACTCCTCCGCAGTCTTTCCGTCAGGAAACGGCTTTCCGTCAGGAGTTTTGAACATGCTGGGAAGTACACCGGTGCCGGGAAACTTGATTGATTTACTCTCTCCGAACGCTTTGTGCAGCATCGAATTGATGCTGAGATCAGCAGCGACCCCAAAAAGCTGTTGCTGCTGCTCGTCATTGGGATCTTCGACGCAGAAAACCCTCCGCTCGAACGTTCGGCTGAGCAGGTGCATGGACTCGTGCAGGAGGATGAAGGCCAGACCGTGCACACCGTGCTCCTTGACAGTCTCCCGCAGAAAGGCGAGGTTGAAGCTGACGAGTCCAGTGCGATCTACGCACATAGTCTCTGTCATCTCGTCGTTACGCTCGATGGTAAGCAGCCGCAAGAGCGGACCGAACCACGGCGTCTCGCGCACTGCCAGAAGTCGCGCAGCGTAGATGTGCTGCGTATCTAGCTGGCTGAGGACCAGCGGCACTTCTTTTGTGTCACTCATTTTTTTGTTCTCCAAGCGTTACTACAGAACGCCGTAAAAGCCGCATCCGCAATCGGTGTAGCAAATACTGCACCTTTGGCGCGCAACGCGAAACATCCAGATCTCCGACACACAAAACGACACGTTGCACGTCCAGACAACCTGCATTTGCATGCTAGACAGCCCCGCGAAAGCTGTCTAGATTGGTGCGACTTGTACGATTTGCCATGCGCAGCCAAAGTCCGGAATATACACGCAGTCTATCGTGCGTAAGCCAAGACAGGCCGTACAGACCTAGACTCATAGGACACCCACCACTCCGCCGGTTGCAGCTCCGTAACCGACAGCATAACTACTCCAGAGAACAAAGGCGCTGAAGTGTGCGCGGTGCTTGTCTGTGTACGCGTATCCGTACGCTGCGACACGCACTACCTCAACTCTCCTACCATCTGGAGACGACCAAAAGCGCCGCGACACTCCAAGAACTGATTGCGGATATCATCGAGCTTGGTGTCGAAAAGCGCTTCGTAAGAAGCGATCAGAGCCAGCTGCTCATCGCAACGCTGCTGTCTGGAGGCGATCACGCGATCCTGGATCTTGCGGGTACCGCCTTCAGCTTTGCGGGCGTAGTAACCGCTGATTTCTTCGTCCAGCTCAGCTTTGAACTTTTTGCAGAAGTCGGTAAGCGAGCTGAGTACAGCAGCTACGGCCTGGTCAGAACGCATGGCAGGAATCTCATGCAGCGTGATGCCAAATCCTGCCAGAAGCTTGGTCAGCTCTCGCCAGTGCTTTATATGCTCGGGCGAAATGAAGAACATACCGTTACCAAACGGGAGCCCACGCATTGCACTGCGTACGAGGTTAGTGAGCCATACGCTCTGTTCTGTTGGACCGATAAGGTCCAACTCCAGGCAGAATGACTCACGAATCGTTGCGTGATCAACATCGCCGGAGAAAACCAGCCCATTCTGCGCCAGATCTTCGTTGGTGCGCCCGTCGCGATTCTGAAACACGATGCCAGCAGCCCAGAGCAGCTCGTAGCCGTCGTTCAAACGGCCAATTTCGCTCTTGCGAAAGATTCCGTAGCTGGGCAGTCTGCTGCCTGTCATCGGATGCTTGGCGTCCTTGAGGATGTTGCTCCGATCAGTGAAGCGCCCCATTAGCCGCCTGAGCGCAGCAGCAGGCGTTACTTCAGCGGGAATGTGGCCATAGCTTCCGCCGTTTCCGAATGCTTTGTCCAAAGCCGCACAAAGAGCCGCGCGGTCGACGTTGTCGGCGAGATTCCAGAACACTGAGGCTCCGACAACGTTCTTGAGAACCGCATCATTGGGGTCCGCGAACACTATATTTGATGACATTTGAAACCTCGTTCTGTTGAATGGGAAGGGGGAGAAGGGAGCCTTAAAGGCTCCCTTCTCCCCCGACTACTAACCCAGAGACTTCATCACGTTGAAGCGAGTCAGAACTCGCGTCGCTGCGGCTCCCTGGACGAGCGCGCCGCTTGCCGCGTCCGCCACAATGTTCTGGAGCGGCGCGTAGACCAGATCCGGCGGAAAGCGGTTGGCGAGGTCGCAGAAGACCTCGATACGACGCTTGAGCAGCGCGGCGTCTGCATTCGACAGCTTGCTGCTATTAGCCGACGAAGCCACGAGGAAAGCAGAACCGGCCTGGAAGGTGGCATAGACGCGGTCAGGACCGTCGTCTTGCGTCAACTGTTCCTTGCCGTCGAGCCAGTCAGTCGGCTCGATGATGTTGAAGCCAGCGATCTGGGCCAGGAAGGCGCCGGAGAGAGGGCCGACGAGACCGTCGAACATCACTGCGAACTCGCGCATTGCGGCAAGGTCGCTCTCGAACTTGAAGCCATGCACGTTTCCGTGGCGACGGCTGATCTCTGCCAGCGAAAGAGCAGTAATCGTCAGCTCGAAGACAGAAGACCAGGAACGCGGAGAAGCCCAGCCACCGTCGCAGTGAGGCGAGCCAGTCTTGGGCTGGGCGCGCAGAGGACCCTGGTGCGCCAGCTCGATCGGAGACTTCCAGACACCAGCGGTTGAGCGAAGGAAGTTGGCGATCAGCGCCGAAGCCTTGGGAGCGACCTTGATGCGGTAGTCGTCGACTTCTGCTTCGACGCCTGCGGAATACTTGAGCTTCTCCGCTACTGCGCGCTTGCTGGTACGCTCGTACGAGCGCGGCTTTGAGCAGCTTGACCAGTACGCAGTTGCCTGATCCAGAGTGGGGTCCTGCATGTTCACATGACAGAACCTGTTTGCTGTAGGGGCGTCGAGCGGAGCGCCGTTGCCGCTCGAATCGAGCGCGCTGTTGGAGGCAGCAAAGACTCTGATGCCAGGGTCCATGTGGAGAGCGCCGAAACGGCGCTCCAGCACGATGCCAAGCAGGGCCGGACGCACAGCTCGCGGGGCAGTCCGAAGCTCATCCACGAGAATGATGCCGCGCTTTGCGCGGTGCAACTCCAGGATCTCGCGAGGCGGCGGGAAGTCGAGGACGGCGTCATCGCCGTCCATGCCGCGACACGGTGCAGCGCCGAAGAAGCCCTCACCGCGCTGAGAAGGCGAGATGTGCACGAACGGGACGCCCAACTCCTGGGCGAATCTACCGATCTCGTGAGTCTTCGTCCCGCCAGGCGGGCCAGTGAAGAGCGTGGGCATGCCGCGACCGTTTTCCAGCGCGGCGTAATACGAGAGGACCATGAGCTTGCGAGTGTCGAACGTCTGTTCCATTTTGTGCTCCGTGATTTGGCTATACTGCGAAGAAAGAGCCGTAGATGTATCGTAGGTGTTTGTTGTGGTACAGCTGCTCCGAAAACATGGCGAACGTACGGTATTGCCAGTGCCAGTCTGCGCTAAAAAACATGGGAAATTCCGAAGAAAGAGCCTGTTGCGCCGCGAATCGCCATTCGCGCGAAAGTCGCAAACGCGATTACGCTACCAAAAGTTTCCGCGCGCATGCAAGGGATGGCGCAACTTTGGGCATTCCAGTGTGTTGTTACAAACATGCGCGCACTCCCATACGATTGACGTAGCGCCCGACTTCAAAATTGTGCCATTGGACCGGAGTGGAGACCGGATGTAGCGGCA
>CAZTYU010000001.1:58554-60647 GCA_964617535.1 uncultured Bdellovibrionales bacterium
GGCGGAGCGTCGCCCCACGGGTACTGACGCCCATCGTTACCGCGAACAGCCTTCTCGATCTGATGCTCCGTTGGAATCTTCATTGTGGCCCACTCGGTCCACGCCTGAGCATCGAAGTAGTTCACGTAGACCACGGGATTGTCCGGTCCTTGCTTGTGCCCGTTCTCGAACCCGGGGTCGCGCCAACAGTGACCGCCCTCCTGTTCCTGCGCAGTCACGTAGCCCGTCTCCTTCACGAACGCCTCGAACTGCGCCACCGTAATCGGGTGCATTGTGCAGTAGAAGCTGTCGAGGTTGTGCTGTGCCTTCTCTGAGCCGAAAAGGAAGATGCCCTGCTCGACCAAGCAGAGCATGACTCGCGTGGCCCAGGTGCCAGGATTCCGCTGGCTGGGGATCTCGTGGAGAACGCGAAGCGGAAGATCATCCTTGCTGCCGTGTACGAACTGCGAAATCATCTGAGTCCGCATTCCAGCCTGCTGCTGCACGAAGGCGAACATTCCACCCCTCCGGGCGTCCTGAATCTTCTCCGTCTCTGCGACCACGTCATAGGCCAGCTGAGTCGGATCGCTGACACGCCGAACGTCGATGACCTCCCAGCGTGGACGGTAGACGTTTCCGCCAGCGTCCACGCGAACGCTAGGCGTCTCGAAGAGCTCCACACCGTGCTCGAACTCAACGAGCTCGAAGTTGGCGCGAAGCACTGCCATTGCAGCGCCGTTACCGACGTCGAGGTCAGGAAGATCGTATGTGTATGCGCCGCGAGTGTCGTTGCTGCCGTGTCCGAAAACGCCGCGCTGGTTGATTGCGGCCTGTACAGCTTCTGGCGTCACGACGCCCGCTGCAGGAATGGACTTCTTGGACTTGTTGCCTTTTGCTGTCTTTGACATGTTGGTATCTTTCTGCGCTTCATTGCGCATCTCTGCCAGGAAATCGGCAAGGTTGAAAATCGCTGCTCTGCATGACACGGCATTGCCGCAATAGTTTGCATCGCGGCAATACAGAATTTCTGCATGGTGTGTTCGGTGGAAAAAGTTAATGTCCACCGGAAATAGCTTGTACAAAGTCGACATCACTTACCTTCGAGACGATCGACCTCGTTTCCGATTCGGCGAAGCTTCGCCGAATGCGTGACCTCGATGAGCTTGACGCCACCCACATTGGAATCAGTCTGGCCGCTGTCGCGGATCTCATACAGCTCTGCAAGGAGCTCGCGATAGCGCCTGCCCCAAGAAGAATTGAAGAACTTCTCCTCGACCTCGGGAGCCGTCAGCTCTGGCGAACCTTGAAGAATCATCTGAAAACCGGTCTCCTGAAAGTAGAGACGGGGAGCATTGTGCGGCTTCTTCTCATCCATGTGCGACTCTCCTGTGATTGTTGTGCTGCGCGGCGAACTCTTCTTCGACATCAGCAGAGTTTTCGTTCACTACACGAACTTTGGGCGCAAATGCACCCGTAAGCACTTCTTTGATTTGATCGATCAGAATCGACGTGATCAGGTTTCCCGCTGTTGTTGCTGCTCCGACTCGGAATTCCTTGGCGAGCTCTCGTGCGGTGCTCGCGTGGGTTTCACTCAAACCACGACTTCCCGCGAAGTATTCAGTACTTGCCGAAAGCAAGCCGCCGACAGCCGCTCTGCCGAAATCAGACGCGATGATGAGCTTGGCCATCTCGCTGTCAGTATGCGCACTGATCGCTTTCGCCAGCGGTGCGTGTACCATGGTAGTTACCTGCTTTGCGGCGATGCGATAGCCAGCTTCCGAGATTTCGGATCTGACATCTCGCGACACATGCGGCACGGGGTGCTGGACAGCGTCGCTAAGCTGCTGGTGACTATCTGACAGTCTGGAGAGCAGGCGTTCGGCTTTGTCCAACCGAGTCTCCAGGGCTTTGGCGTAGTCTCTGTAGTCGCGCAAGTCATTTGTATCGATGATTCTGCGACCAGCGAGTCTCTTGTCCAGCAGAGCTTCGACTTCGCTTTGCGTCAACGCTGAAGGAAGCGTTTCGTTAATGATGTCAACGACATCATCACGACTGAGCATGTCCGGCTCGTAGTCATTCAGAGCTTCGCTGATAAGCTCATTGACTCTGTCTTC
>CAZTYU010000001.1:60747-72324 GCA_964617535.1 uncultured Bdellovibrionales bacterium
TGTCCGGCTCGTAGTCATTCAGAGCTTCGCTGATAAGCTCATTGACTCTGTCTTCATCTGGAGTATTTTCCAGCGCTTCGTCGATAAGCTCCGCGACGCGATCTTCGCTGATGTAGTCGACTTTGTCGAGTTCTCTTCCGACAATTGCCACGACTTCGGCTTCGGTCGAGAAGCCTGCTTCGGCTACGATGTCAGCTAGACACTCGTCTTTGATTGGAAAGCCTTCGTGCGCCAGCGCCTGTAGCGCAACATTAGCGATACGCGTGTTCGTCAGTGTGTCGACGCTCTTTTCCAGCGTCTGCACTTTTGCTTTCAGTGCAGTAATATCGTTGGGAGTCTTTGTCGGCGTCGTCATAGAGACCTCTTGGTTGATAGAAGTTGGGCTCCGGCAGAGAGACTTGAACCTCTATTTGCCGATAGGCTGTTTTGACTTAAACTAGCCGGAGCTGCGATCAGTAGGTGAATGCTCCGCAGCAATCGCGAGAATCGTGCGGAAGTGCTGCCTGCTGGCGGTAAGCGTTAACGGCGCTTACGATTTGGTCCGCACCAGCGCGAGCCCAGTCGACGAAACGGCGTGAGGTTACGTCGAAACAGGCAGCATCGACGTTCTCGCCGTACGCCTGCTTACTGCACTCAAAGTAGCCACCGACATACACGACAGCCACTTCGTTTCCGAGCGTACCGTTACGGAACACCCTGAGCTCAGCGTCCGTGCCGAAGATGCGCTGCATCAGATTGTCACGCTGAATTGCCTCCAGCGTATGCACTGCAGCATAGAACTTGTAGCCCATGCGCAGCCTTGGCGCGAAGCCTGCTACCATCATACAGCCCCGGACTGCTCGTTGTGTTCGATCATCTTGATGGCCTTGCGCTGACGTGCCGCGATGATGGCGTCAGCGGTCTGCGCAGCAGACCAGCCGAAGTCCATGCAGCGCGCGATTGTCATCGCAATCGCGTCTGTCACCATAGAGTCAGGAAGCTCGCCTTCGTGGCGAAGAAGACCGTTGACAGCGTGCTCAGGCGCCTTGGTTGTCTTGAGGTAGCCCTTCCATCCTTCGTAGGTGAAAGTGTGGCGGCTGTAGTGATCAGCCACCTGTCGAGCCTGAAGGATCTGGGTTGTACGGTTGAGATTGTGGCCACGCGGGCGCTTGGTGTACTTGGGCATTTTGCTTCTCCATGAGTTGTTCGATGTGTAGGCTAAGCAGTTTCAGGAGACTAAGTTTTCTGTGGTCGATGTAACGCTTCATGCGAGCCAGTGCGAAAGCTCCATGTAGCGCGCTTTGCAGGTTTGGACCTCCGCGCTCAGAATCTGCATTTGGGTCGGATCTGTACATGCGGAAAGCTGTTTCTCGCACTTGAGCAGCGCTTCCATTGCGGCCAGCGCTTCAGATTTTGAACCGACAACTACTTCTTCTCGATTACGTCTTGCCATGTAACTCCTAGTGCAGAACGGTGCGCAGGCCAATTCGACCTACAGACCAAGAGCTTTCGTTTTCGGTATTATATTTGAGCCAGGTCCGGATCACGCAAGAGAACTGGGCGATCTTGAGCATTGGCAGCGTAGGAGTACGCACTTTCATATCAGTGCGGCAACGCTGAAGTCGTCACGACTGAAGTCCATTTCCGCGAAAGTTCGTAAGTAGCGCTGCAGTCGATGGTCGGAATAAATCCACCAGCCAACGCCGTGCAACCGAAGCTTTCTCGCAGTCATCGTGCGGCGGCGAAGTTCACAGGAGTCACCACGCCACGAGCGAACTCCGTCTCATTGAGTTGTGCCTGCTGCGCTACGGGCTCAACGCGAAGAGCAGGGACGGCGAGGTTGGAAAGCGCCTCTCGCAAAGGCGCCGCGAAGACTTCCACGAGTTCCGTACCGACGAGCTCCATGGCGGTGATCCGCAGTTCCTTGGCCATAGCAGCGATGAGCTCGGGCTTGATTCCGGGAATTGTCATTCCTGATCCGGCGAGCTGGGTCAGGCCAGCGCCCAGAGCACCTGCGATGATCGCCTTGCCGAGTTCAGAGCCGAGAAACTCCGTGATCCGTGCAGCAGTTGCCTCGCGATCAGCAGTGGCGATCTTTGCGGTGAGCGCTGCTACGATCGGAGCCTGCACCAGCGTACAGAGTTGATTCGCGGCCACACGAACACCAGCGGTCTGAGCCTCGTCCAGAAGATTGATCTTGTTTTCCATTTTCGTCTCCATTTGCGGCTGCGTGAGCGTCGAGCAGCCTGTGAGATCTAGAAACTTTTCCAGCTCTAGAGCCTTTGCGTAGTCGGCTGCAATTTGCCCGGAAGCATCAGGACCGTGAAAGCGAGCTTCTTTGCCTGTAGTGAATCTTTTGGCGTCTTCCCAGGTACCCAAGCCGGACATATTCACAATAACGCTGTTTTGCACAACAACAGCTCTATAGAGATGTTCGCCGTTTACGCCGTTTCGCGGTTCGCAGAAAGCTCCCGACGTATACTGGCACGGTATTCCCATGTCTTCGGGATCACAGCGCGCAGCGTCTGCAAGCAGCTTTCGCATCAGAGAGAGGTTTGCGGTCCGAAAAACTTCCTTTTCCGGTCCTAGCGTGCATTCCCAGTACCCGCGCATGGGTTTTACGCCATCTGGGATGACTTGGCTACCTCCACCGAAAGAAGCGAAATACAGCTCGTTTTCCCGCCACTCAAAGCACCAGTCGCCAATAACACTTTGGCGCAGGTTA
This sequence comes from uncultured Bdellovibrionales bacterium, assembly GCA_964617535.1. GTDB lineage: Bacteria > Patescibacteriota > Minisyncoccia > Moranbacterales > UBA1568 > SSEF01. Next base: position 63,452 of record CAZTYU010000001.1, read on the forward strand.
AGAACGCACGACAGGAGCCCGCGCGCCATATTGCGTCGCTCTGCGTTACTTGCGTCGGGTATTACAGAGTTTACGCCGGGCAGCACTGCACTGCACGCGAGCAGGAAGGCGTGCGCGGCAGCGCGGCTGATCTTGTACTGCACTCCACGGAAAGTCAGTTCGAGAGTGTCTACCATTGCAAAACTCCGCACTCTCCTGGAGCGATTGTGTAGTAAACGCGAGTAACTCCCATATTACGCAGTCGGACCTGACAGCTTTTGCACGGTTTGGCGTTTGCAACTGTGCCGTCACGCAACACTCTTGCAACAGCCACGACTGAATTGCGCGTGAGTTTTGTGGCTACGCGAGCTTCCGCATGCTTTTCGGGCACTCGCGCCGCGCAGCCCTTCAGTCCAACTTGCACATTGAAGCTGTGCACGTACAGACCGTCTCTCCGCTTTCCGATGGCGCAGAGACGGAACTGCTTCTTGTGCCTGATTGTGTGCTTGCGCGCTAGCGAAATAGCGTCTTCGATGAGAGTGTTCATAGCGCGCACCGAAAACCGAAGTTGACGTCCCGGAACGCTGGCACGCTCCTGTCGCGGTTCGAGGCGCGCACCCACGACGGGACGTAGACGTTCCAACCGCCGCCGCGGAGAACGCGGTCTGTACTCTGTACTCTCATAGCGCGCACCGAAAGCCAACGAAGTGGTAACAGTACCGTGGATCGCCCCCGTAGCCAATCGCCACGTGCGTGACCGAGGCGGCGTCGACGCCGCCTCAACTACCGCCGCGGAGCACGTGGTTTGTTTTCTGTATTCTCATAGTGCGGCCTGAAATCCAGCGGCGCCGTAACGGTTCCGAGGTTGGTAGCAGTAGTGGCTCGCCGCGAGCACGGCCGGGGCGACTTCGTCGCCCCAACTGCCTCCACGAAGCACGCGGGGTATGTTTTGCACGCTCATATTGAGCACCGAAAACCCACGCGGCTGTCCCCAAACGTGGGTTTGATCCAGTAGCGGTTTGCCGCGGGGCTGAACCAGCTGCGTCCCCGGAGCACATGTTGCGTATCTTGCATGATCACAGAACACTCCGGAAACCCGTAAGTTCATCAACATGCTTTGTCGGGATTCCAACAGCGCCGTTGCCTCGGGGCGGGCCAGCGGGGCGTCGGTCGTTCGTCTTCATCACGCGCCGCCCTTTGCAGCCCCCACGTCCGTAGCGGGGCGCGCAGCATTCGCAGCCGCTCCGCAGGGGTCGCCACCATGAACTCCCACCGCTCGCGCTTCGCCGCGCACGAGCACCGCCGCCTCGTCGTCTTCGTCGTCATCCTTTCGCCGCCGCGCGTTTTGTAAAGCATCATCTGCTCGGCCTTCCTACAGAGTTTAGTTCGTTTTTGATTCGAGACAGGCTATAGCCTGTCTCGAATCAAAAACTCAGCGGACGCGACTATGCCAAGCTGTACAGCTTGGTGTTCTTGTTCGGATGCGCAGGGCGCTCAGCCTTGATCACACCAGAAGAAGTGAGCGCGTACAGAGCGTTGCGACAGTGACTGGGAGAGAGCTTCCTCCCCGCCTCCTGAAACTGCGTCTCGACAGCCTGCATGATCTCCCGCGAAGTCAGCGGCGCCGACGCGCCAGTGAGCACAGACCGGATCAGCTTCCCGGGCGTGAGGGCTTGACTGCGGCGGAAGGTCTCGACGACCTCCGCCGGAACTCCGAGCGCGTTCGCTGCTGCCTTGACGTCACGATGCTGGCGAAGCGCCATGGCGATCAGCGTGTCGTGCACTTCCGGCTTGATGTCCTGGAGCGTCAGCTTCTCGGGGAGCTTTTCGACGGTCTTCGTCGCGGCCACGCGGTACTTCCCGTTGTGGTCGATTGCCTTCTGGATCTGAGCTCGGTTCACACCGAGAGCCGCACCGAGTTCTGCCCACGCCTTGATCACGCTGTTCTTGTTGTTCATGTTGTCTCCTATGCGCTAAATAGCGCCTGCCAGACCATTGGAAATCACGCCGCGTACGGTTTCGACTTTCCAGACGAAGCCGATCTTGGCTGCATACGGATGCTGTACAAACCAACAGTTGTTTCTGAGTATGTTCATGTGCACGCGAGCATGCTTAGGTAGGTGCGCCTCGCGTCACACCAGAATGCGCTCTCCCTGCGGAGAATAGTGTGCTGCGCCCAGGACCCGTTGCGAATTGGCGCAATGTTCATAGTTCAATCACATTCAACGCTACGGCTGCGTTGCTGAAGAGGGTGTCGCCCATGCGCAGCATTTCACCACCGTGCTCGTGCACATGCCCGAACGCATGCAGTTTGATCTTGTGCGGCATAGTGGACAGCTTTGTTGCCAGCGGTCCAATGCCGATGTGGTCGTTACCAGCGAGACCATCCAGAATTCCGTATGGCGGAGCGTGTGTTACGAGCACGTCAGGATCGGCCGCCAGCGCCAGCTCAGAAAGTTCTCTGAGTCGACTTTCAGGAACCTCTCCCTGCCAACGTCCGTAAATTTGCGGAATCTCTCTGAATCCAGCAAACTTCAGCTCTCGGAACGTAAATCCGGACACCGTGACTTTGTACGCCTCCACCCCGCGCACACTACAGAGATTGGCCAGCTCCAGCCAGTCATGGTTACCAGCTACAGAGATCAGCGGTCTGTTCTTGAGCCTGCGCAGAAAGCTCGGGTAGTTATTCCTCCACCAGCGCATCTGCCACTGATTCTCCTGGTCGAGGCTGTAACCAGAGCTGTTCGGGAAGAAGTCTCCAGTTACAAGCCAGAGATCAGGAGGTTCCGTCGGACCGGCATCCATGATCCGACGGAAGTGTCCATGACAGTCAGACATGTGGTAGATGCGCATGGCGTTACCAGGTGATGGGAACCACCCGTGTTTTGGCGTTGCTGAAGACTTCAGGATTGTCGCGCTGCGCGATTTGCAGACAACGCGAACAGATCCACTCCGCCCCCATCATCGTGTCGTTCTGGCCCGCAGAGGAGAGCACAACAGACGTGACCGGATTCTTGCACTCCAGCACTCCTGTCGGACCCATCAAAGTGCTTGAGCACACTTTGCGCTTTGCGTACATCATCTGCTGGACGTTGTCTCGTTGCTGCAGACTGTGCAGCGCCATCCCAGCGACTCGCCAGCGCTGGGATTGCAGCCGTTGTGCAGGCGCATACCTGCACCGTAACGCGAGTCCTGGTCAGCATGCTTGCACTGCTTGGGACACTTGATGATCTTTGTTCTTCCGTTCATTCTACTACTCCTGTGAGTCCAGCTGCGCGATTTTGTCTGAACGTACTCGTACCAATACGATAGTGCCAGAGCAACTCATGCGACCAGCTGGTGTACGAAGCAGTACGTAAGTACTGCACTCTAGCCTTCATATTGCGGCGTGCACTCCGGCACCGTTGAACCCCTTTTTTGTAAGGGATCTCCAATGGCACTTCGTTGCTACATCCAAAGTGGTGTAAAAGCCGGAGAGTCGTAGAACTCTCCATACATGAGTTATCTGCATATGATTCCAGTAAATCCGGCGTAGTTCATGTCATGGTGGAGACAGCGTCTGACTGAAGCGCTGCCACACCAGGCGTAGACGCGCAGGATCGACAGATAGCCGCAGCTTCGCAGTACTAGTGATTGCACGCAGAAAATCCCACCCAGTAAGTCCTAGCACACCTGCCGTAAGCTACGCTGTGAAGCCTACCACAACGGGAGAAGTAGGCGGCCGAGTAGTCCGCCACTGAAAGTACTTTCATATTGCGCTGCGAAACCCTATCCAGTCGACGCTGCACCAAGCGTCGTATTTCTGGTAAAGCCATGCCAACGGCGCCGCGCCGTTGGCATATTCGGCCACTACCGCCACTTTCATTCGAGTTCTGCCAGCCGGATCTTCTTGCCCTGCGCTCTCATCATGCTGTTGAAAACGCTGAGCGCGGCAGAGCCTGCGATGGGTCCGGCACCGATGAAATTCTCCATCTGCTGCTTGAGCAGACTCCAGGTAGGCACGCCGCTCAGCCTGCACATCTCTTCGTGCAGCTTGGTGTTTTTGGCCACCTGAGCCTGAAGCTTGGCGGTGTCCACGAGCTCGCCCTTGGAGTTGTAGAACTGCGTTGTGTTGCGGGTCATGACACCGGCCGGAATACGCTTTCCGGAATGCGTGACAGGAGGAGCAGACTTGCGACCGTTCTGCATGGGATGATTGCGACGACGAATCTTCATTGAACCCTCTTTCATCCGACGTTTGCGAACAAAGAACCGCCTTTGCCAGCTCTGTTCGCGTAGAAATGGGCGCCTTGCCAAAGGTGAAGCTCTTTGGCTCCTACGCCGTACCAGTATCCGAAGCCGTAAACGCTCAGAATCAAGTCTGCTTGGCCTTGTGCACGAGTCGCTGGGCTTCGCCGAGCCCGCTCACGAGTCCGCCGAGCTTGTCCACTGCCAGATCACGCAGCGGTCCGACGAAGTGGTTGAAGACGGTGAGCGATGCAGACGCCACCGCCAACACGCGGAACTCGCGACCCATGCGCTCCGCGACATCCGGCTCCACGAACGGCGTCTTGATGTCGTAAGACTGCGCCGCGTACAGTGCAGAACCGGCGGTTGCCGCTACGATGGCCTTGCCGAGCTTGCCACTCAGCGCCTTGGTCAGTACAGATCGTGCGGTGTCCCGCTCTGAGAAGTCTTGGATGTCCTCCGTGAGGAGGACGACCAGCGTGTCGCGGGCGGTCTCGACGAGCGCCTCAGCGCCTGCACGCCAGAGACCGTCCTGAACTTCAGCGGAGATGTTGGGAGCGAGCTTCTTGTCCATGTGAGTTTCTTCCTTCCGGAGTTTCTTGAGCCTCTTGGCAATTAGTTTACCCTGCGCCTGACTACGTAAGCAGTCGGGGCAAACGGTGTACTCTGTCTGAGTCCTGCAGATCGTGCAGCTGATACGACGAACAGCCCAGATTTCGGCATCATCGCGCGACCAAAGTTCGTATTGCAGCTTTGACTTGTAGCCGTAGGTCGAGTCAAAGTGCTCCGTCTCGACTAGCTCTGGCTGGCAAGCGGCGCAGTAATAGTCTTTGGTGCCACTCTGTAGAATTTCACCACGAAAAGTGCGCCGGACAAGCTTGAAGTCTGCCGGTCGCGAACAGTTCGCGCAAAGATGCATACAACCTCACAAGGCGGCAAGCGCTCCAAGGTAGTCGTGGCGATTAGACACCCGCACATTCGTGTCGACGCCTAGTAACCAGCTGATGTGCGCATCGTCCCAAGCATTGCGAACCATTAAACGCAGTTTCATGGCTAGCGCTGCACAATTTCAGGGCGCGGGTTGTAAAGCCGGTTCTCTGCATACGACAGCATTGCGTCACGCTTGGGCGAATTGCGGCTGTGCACGGTCAGCGATTCAGTTGGCCAGAAGTCATTACCTTCCGTGTAGAACTGTTCGCAAAGCCAAAGGACCAGGTCAGGTCCCTGCTCAATTTGGTCGTCACCCAGATCGCCGTCGAGCGACATGTGCGTCACGCTTCCTCGAAAACCAATCAGCAGCTCTTTTGCCTGCTGGACTGTCTGTACGCAATGCCAGTCATCGCCAGGATAACGTCCGGACAGAAACCACTGATCGTCGAGAAAGATTTTCATTGTTGTCCCACAACGCTTTGGAAACCTTGAGCAGCGCAGCTAGACGATGCGCGTACCATGCCGTGTCGACGGAATACCTCCGCAAAGTCATAAGACCACACAGGCCACGAACTTCCACGCGTCCGTGTCCAAATGGTTTCGACACTCATATCGAGCACCGAAAACCAATGAAAGGCCAGCTCGCGTGTCTTCCTGCAGCGATTCGGTCATAGCCGCTCACATTTGCGACATCGTACACGCGCCAGCCGCAGCCAAGGCATGTGTTCGCTATAAATTGTTTGCTCAAACTACACTCCTGAAGCTGTATGCGACACAACACGCGTTCGGGTTAGGCCAGCAAATACCGCAGATTGCGCTACCGTACACAGCTGAAACTCAGTTGAGAGTCGGATCTGTTTCCTGCTCCGACTCTCCGGTGAGCGTCTGGAGAAATTCTTCCGGTGTCTTACCCATCGGAACAGGTACCACCGTGATCTCGCCCGGGCTCACGACGAGCCCCTGAGCCGCGAGACGCTCGCACAGGAATTGCTTCATCTGCTCGTCCAGCTCCACAGCGAAGTCCTGCAGAGACTTGAGGACTTCGTGGAAGCGCTCCTCCAGTTGCGTCGTGTCCTTTCCCTGGGATTTCATGAGCCCGATCGCGGTCGTACAGGTGTTGAAGGCGCCGAGCAGCCACTGCTCGATCTCGGTCTGGGGATCTCTCATTTTGTTCTCTTTTCAATCTCTTTCAGCTCTTCCATTGTCCACCAGTAGTCGCGATGCAGGTCAGCAAGACCGCGCCGAATTGACCAGTACGCGTAGAATTCGTGCCAGCCTTCGGATATCGCCCGCTCCGGACACTCCCAGACGGCGATCAAGTAATCCTTGATCGCCAAAGGGATTACAGGGATGAGATGCCGGTCTCGCCAGCGCTTCTCAAGCCAGCTACACTCTTGGTATCGCTTTTCGCTCATATCGAAGCCCACATTCCGATTAATGAGTAGCTGCTGTGCGAAAGGCTCTTTCCGTTACTTACTGGAAGTTCATATTCTTGCCAGCTATAGTAGGGTGTTCGATATGCGAAAAATTTGGACTCAGCTCTCATACAGTCGCTGACCAACCCAGAATTTGCCCGCAGTAGTGAACATATTGCGGAAAGTACGAATGGCATCTATACGGTAGGTAGCTCACGCCGAAATGCGCGCCGTACTGGACGGCGCGCTCCATGCGTTAGCGCCGCATACCCCAGCGCTGCTGACGACAGCCGCGTCCGTAGTCGAACATGATCGAGGCTCGGCAGTCCAGAGCCTCCACGAGCATGCCATTGCCTGCCGAGCACGAAACGTACCCATCATTGTCTCCGTCGTAGCTCTGGCAGGTGACGTTGACAGTCGTCCAGTCAGGATGCATGGTCCTGACGTAGTTGCGCGCGTCTTGTTCTGCACGCTGCTGAACCGTGTCAGCAGTCGCCATTCGACAGGCGCCCACACCGACACCGAAAATGACGCAGATGATGATGAGGACGATGGCAAGCTCTGCCACGGTGAACCCGGCGAGCCCGCGATTGTGACGATTTACCAGCATTTGAGAAAAACCTTCCTGTCCTGCGTCGTTCGCAAGACATAGTAGCTGACGTTCATGAAAGCGACGCGGGCACACTTGACGTAGGCGTGCGCGTCAGCAGGGATCTGTGTTGAATGAAGAACCTCAGGTGCTTTGCCTTTTACGGGCTTGAGCACGTAGATAGTTCGCGTGCTGCCGAATACTGCTCTCGCCTGTTTCACAGCACCGCTCTGATTCCGGAGCAAGGCTCCTGTGTATGCCATGCGCTATTGCGGTAGAACGGGCACGGTTCGCTCCAACTCAGAGACCAGCCAACGCCAACTCTCGGGTAGAGCGACACGCTAGTGCCTGGCCAGCCAGTTGACGACGGCCCAGATGAGCACGCCGACCAGGCCGAGCCCGACCAGTGAAGAAAAGCCAGCGAACACGGCAGTGATCGTTGCCGTGCGCCGGAACGCCTTTCTGTTCTCCTCGAACTCACGAGTCATCTCTTCGTGCCGCTTGTTGAACTTGTCGAAATCTTCCAGCATTTTGTCCTCCTGAGAAATGCGGTAGGTCCGGAGGGATTTGAACCCTCAACCCCGAGGTTAAAAGCCTCTTGCTCTACCGTTGAGCTACGGACCTATAACTCCAAAACTTGACGATAGGCGATTTGACCAGCGACTGCCAATCAAACACGACAAGCCTGAAATGTCAGACACTGCAAAGTAGTAGGCGTGGCCAAAGCCGTAGGCGCGTCTAGACATCACAGCACACTCGCAAACCCCAACTCCTCGTTCGTGCAGTTTTGATAACTTGCCGCTGGGAAATATATGTAGTGTCGATAAGACCAGCTACTGCAACTGATCTTGTGTATGGTTACGCGCATAGTATGCACCGAAAACCCACGTCTCTGCCACGGTCCTGAGTCCAACTGCGACACGAGTCGCTAAACCACGACGGAATGTGGTTGAACCAACAGCCACCGCGGATAGCGTGCACTCTGTCTTGTACTCTCATAGCGCGCACCGAAACCCGACGTAGTCGCTGCTGTCCGTCGGCATGCCCCGGTCGCGATGCCGCGCGCGCACCCAAGACGGGAGGTTGTCGCCCCAACAGCTGCCACAGAGGGCGCGGGGCATGCTTTGCACTCTCATAGCGCGCACCGAAACCCCACGAGGTTGAAACGGCATCGAGGTTGGTGCGAGCTGCGGATTGCCGCGCGCACGTCCAAGGCTTCGTTGTTGCTCCAACCGCTGCCACGAAGCACAGGGTTTGTATTTTGCACGCTCATATTGCACATCGGAAGCCGAGGTCGTCGCGTTTCGCCCGCATGGCGCCGTCGCTGCGCCCCACAGCGCGTAGGTCAGCCGCGTACACGTGGAGCCAAGACGCGCCGCAGAATATGATGGTACGAAAACTTTTCACACTCATACTATGCACCGGAAACCCAAGTAGTCTTCGCGATGTGAAACGAAAAAACCGCTGCCGGTCTGACATTGCGGCAGTCAGCTCCGCAGGTATGCAAAAACTTATTCATGCGCCTAGAACCATTCGCGATTCTGGCGCAGCCACTTGTTTCTGAACTTCTTCAGAAGCGCTTTGCGCTTGCTGTAGCTCTTGCGACTGAAGAAGTTCAGATAGCGCTCTTTTGAGCGCAACACAGATTTCGGCAAGTCGCCGGGTCGGCTGCTGGCTCTGATTTTCCTCAGATGTTGATACGAAATTGTTTTGAGCATTTCATGCGCTCCCTG
>CAZTYU010000001.1:72424-74462 GCA_964617535.1 uncultured Bdellovibrionales bacterium
TGATTTTCCTCAGATGTTGATACGAAATTGTTTTGAGCATTTCATGCGCTCCCTGACACTATCCGCTCGTAGAATAGCATTAGGGAACGCAAGACTTGCGCCTTGCGTTCTTGAGATTTTATCTGGTCCGTAAAGTAGAGCCGCTCAAGCCCATTGAGATCTTTCCGTTCTCGGGAACTTTGCTCCTGCATGCGAACTTTGTTCCGGCTCGGTCACTCGGCTGAGCGAGCGGCGCTACTTACGTTCTAGTTGTTTGTGGTTAGCGGAGTTGAGGTTTCCACTCTTCCCCTTGTCCCTTACTTTTAAAGCCCCCAGGACTCGCCAGCAACATGCTGGTTTATTGTTGGGCGCAACGTAGCTGGTGTAATGCTACGTCTTGGCTGCTCTGCGCACCCCCATACGGCAAAGATTGCTGTCAACCTTTCCGGCGTGACGACTGGTCAGCCAATTACCTGCGCTCTGCATTAAGAAGTCTTGCTTCTGGGCACACTTCTCGCTGCTCACCGACTTCTAAGTTGCTGGACTTAGGGTGATTTTACGCTGTTTTTTACTGCACGGGTGTCAATCGCGCATCCTGCCAGCTTTCGCGACAGTTCTATTGCTGCCGAGACCACTATTAGTGGTCTCTCGGTCGCATCCCCGGACGACCCGGTTCAGCTTGTAGCCCGCACCAACGTAGAGGTTTGCAGCTCGCGGGCCGGGGGCCTTTGACAGGCCCCGGACTAGATCAGAGAGAGTGCGTGGAGTAGAAGACCGATCGCAAATGATCCCGTTGTCCAGGGCCAGAGAATGTTTGAACTCACAGAAGTCTCGCTTTCTGTTTGCTTGGACTCGGACATAGCGTTTCCTGCTCTTCGGAGGGGCCTAGAAGGCGCCCGAACGGTTGGCTGGCTACCCCCCTAGCCTGAAGGGGTCCACGGGCTCTGCTGGGGCTCCTAGCGACGCAGAGGAATGGTTTGGTCTTCTCTCCAAACACGCACGAAGCTCATGCCCACACCGCTTTTCGCGCTATGGCATCAGTGAGCGCTGCAGTTGCTTCAGAGATCAATCTTTTCTGCCACTCTGGACGAGAGCAGCAGTGCAGCGGAAGTATGATCCAGTACGGAACGTAGCGAATGGCGTACGTTCTGGAAAGAGTGCGGCAGCGCGCTTTTGTAGTCGCAACTTGCGAACACAGCATCTGTGCCTCCTTGGTAGACCTCCAGGGACTTGAACCCTGATGCGCAGCGTTGATAAGACGCGGCCGTTAACCATTACGGGAGAGGTCCGTCGGTTTTCTAGCGCTTGAGCTGCGCAACAGCTATCCAAGCATCTGTTTCTGTAAGTCCAACATCACCGTCAATGCCGACAAGATAGTTGCTGTTGGGAAGGTGATTGTCGTAAGCACGAATATCGTCGTCTAGGACGCACCAGTGCTGCACTTCGGGGTGCTTGGCGAGCCAGGCTATGACAGCCCTAGCACGCTGTGACACTGACGTGGGCGTGACGTCGAGGACGCTTGCGCGAATTCCCACTATTCGGAAAATCTGCCGCAGCTCGTCCAAAGTGAAGATATGGCGCCAAGCCGAGCAGACTACGATTTGCGCGTTTGTCTGCTCTGTGATCTTGTTGAGATGCGCAACACACGCGGGCTCAAATAGCTTGACAGCCGACTCAACCGAATCCGCCCAGGTGCGGGCACGCTTGTAAGTTTCTGATGTGTTTAGGACACCATCGATGTCCAAGAACGGAATCGCGTTCATAGCACTCTACAGCCTTTCAGGTCTTGATTTCCCGACAAACCAGTAACGCCAGAATCCACGACGTCATTGAGCTTCTCGCCGTGCCTTCCATGGGCTCTTTTGGATCTTGTATCCAATAACAGTGGTGCTCCGCGCGTAGGTTGACTCGACTATCCTTGGCTACGCAATCGTACTCATCCTCACGCAGATGTCGCCCGCCGAGGTGCTTGGCGAATGCTGTGTACTCGGAAAGAGAACCGTTGATCACGTACTCACTCTCAGGACCTTTAGACCATTCGTCTGTTTGGAGATTTGCT
>CAZTYU010000001.1:74562-76478 GCA_964617535.1 uncultured Bdellovibrionales bacterium
CAAGCGCCGTGCGCCTGATCGAGCGCATCACGATGCTTCCAGGCTTCCAACCTGTTGCGAGAAAAGAACACTTTGCGAACGAGAACTTTCTCCTCGAACTGTCCCACCGACCAGAAGATTCCAGTGATGTTGTACACTACGCGCCTCCAGTGGGCCGGTACCGCTCCCGGCAGTAGTCGCAGAGAAAAGAGCCTTTACGCACGGGTTCGCGCAGTGGGCCCATAGGGCTGTCTGTGTAGAAGATGGCGCCATCCTGTTGCGTGGCCTCCTCCGGTTCCATGTCACAGAGATCACAATCGCAACCAGCGCAGACAATTTCCGTTTCCATGAGAACACCTCAGCGCCCTCGGTACGACTCGAACGTACGACCGTCGGCTTAGAAAGCCGCTGCTCTTTCCTACTGAGCTACAAGGGCTTAGGTTGCCAGTAGCCAAAATCTCACCATTGAGAATGGTTTGTTACGCAACTGGCGGTGCGGACTATTGCTTTCCGAGCCGTCACGCCCGGGTGCTTTTCTGGGTCACTGGGAACAGAGCGCTTACCATCGCGCAGTAACGATTAGCTGTTGTCAGACGGAGCAAACCCGAGTTTCCGACAACAGTACGCGCATCGTCACCACTACGCTTGTGCAACAGCGGGGAATCGAACCGCCCAAACCTCGAAGGTTCCCGAGTGTACGGATCGGGGATAGGCTTGCCTGCCTACTTTCTGCTGCGTCACTTCCTTCGCACAGTGATACACGGCTCTCCGTGAAAATCAGGGGAAATGGTTACCAACCAATGCCCTTCGGCTTCGATCGTTGCTTTGACCAACCTCTGGATGTTTACGTTGTCTGTAAACAGGATAGGGCTTCCCTCTTTTCCTTCTGAAAGATCTTGGGCGATAGTGCGGCACCAGCGCTCCGCTGGCTCTGCGAAAATTTTGTCAACCTCGACATCGATTTCTTGCGGAGTTGGGAACTTGTAGGTCATATCCTCTCCTTTGATTTGCGGTTCAGTGGAGTAGCGGGTGAATCGAACCCCGTATGCAGCAACGATACACGATTTACGTCTGCATAAACCATTCTACCCCGAAGGTTGTGCCAAGCAGCATGACAGACTGCGGATTTGCACCGCACAAACGGGGTGAACCCCCGCGCCTTTAATACTGATTGGCTGGTCACCCAGGTACGAATTGAACGTACAACCTGGCCATCGCGCCTGCTCTATCCGTTTGAGCTACTGGGTGGATTGCCCGTCTTTCCGGGCTGCCCGGCAGATTGAAGGTTGTAACTTGCTACCAACCGGCCACGGGGCAAACTACTTGCGAAATCCCATAAGTTGAGCAAGCTGCACATCTTGAGCAGCTTGCACCGCCAGATAGAAAAGCTGGCGGCTTTTGACACCTTGTGCGCTGTACTTGGCGAAGATCGGCGTAAGGGCCTTGCCCATCTCGTTTTCGATCTCCATTGCGCGCTCAGAGTACGATTCGTTTTCATCGTCGCTGAACATATCCATCTCCTGGTGGGTCGTGAGGGATTCTCAATCTAGTACACACGATCGGTGCCTCTGCCGGGACTTGCACCCGGATACCAATCATTAGCATGACCAGTCCGAAGTCGCCGGGCAGCTACCCCCTTTGATTGTCCTCGGATATCGCTGATCATGGGTCATGGCGTCCGCACTATTAGACGACAGAGGCAAAGGCGGGTTCCGTACCGCCAGCGCTTTCGTAACTGTACCATTACTGAGCACACGGATCATCTGCGTTTCCGACAGTCCGCGATGACCGGCAGATACTGTCGTAAGTCCATTGATTCTGTCCCGGACCAGGCACTGTCCCACTTAGCCCAACTCAAGTGAAACACAGCAGATGGTGCACTCTGCTGCTATTATCGCTTGATCGGGCGCCCAACATGGGAGTAGGTTGGCTGGTTT
>CAZTYU010000001.1:76578-78736 GCA_964617535.1 uncultured Bdellovibrionales bacterium
AGGGTCAGTTTTACCTGGAATGACCAGCCAGGACTAGCGCGGTGGAGCTGTTTTCACGATCACCTCCATTCGGTCCCGTTTGCTATTTTGTAGGTTATCGAGCTGTGGTCTCTACGAGTGTAGATCAGCGCGGCGGCTCGACACACTATCGCAACTGCACCAGTGGACGCGGCCTGTGGCCGAATTAGTCCAGACAACCTGCCGGAACTCGGCGCGGTTCAACGCTTTGGGAAAGCGTTTGGGGATCGGGCTGAGCGCTCAGCCCTTGCAATCACGAGGCCAGGGCGAACCGGCTGAACAGCTGCTCAACGCGGGCAGCGCGCGATCGATCGTACTTCGTGAAGGCGAGCAGGCGCCCGCCCTCTTCCGGCAGCCGATCGAAGAATTCGATGTCCGCCATGCGGAAACCGAGCGTCTGCGCGGTCTGCCTGTACTGCCGCTTGTACTCCTCCCACTCAGCCTTGACGGTGGGTCGACCTTCATCGACGATGTCCCGCACGGACTGGGTCTTGGCACCGCTCCTGTCAGTGCGGAAGACAGGCTGGCCGGTCACGTCCAATTCGGTGAAACGAACGATCATTTGATCCTCTCCCTGTTGTCTGAGCGATGTTAGAGGCAGGTGGCCAGGTTGCTCGCTGGTTATGCAGCGAGATCTGACGCTTTCGTTTACCTGCCCGGTGATGCTCCCGAGAGTCGAACTCGGGACTACTGTTCTGGACAGCCCGTCGCACCAGATTGCCCTCGAACCTTTGGGGTTCTCACCGCTTGCAGAGGGCCACGGTGTGGGGGTTAGCGAGCTTAGTTTTCCTGAGCTTCCCTAACCTCAGCAGTCCTGAAGGCCGTGTTGGATCGCCATTTCGCGATTGTGTCGCATGGCGTCGTTGGCGTAGATGGTCTTGATGGGACCGAGACCGATCTGGTAGTCGGCCCAGTTGAGCTGGAAGCAGCCCATGGTCTCCCGAATGATTTCGAGCGCGTCAGCTTCGTCGATCACATCGACACGCTTGGCGTCCGACCAGCGAGCCTGGTCAGAGTATCTGATCTTTGCGATGGGCATAACCAGCCTCCTTTTTGTGAGCGCGGCGGGACTCGAACCCGCAAAAACCGAGGTTTTGAGCCTCAGATGTCTACCGAGGTTGCATCACACGCCCGACACCGGTTTCGATTTTTAGGCCATCGCTCCCGGCAAACAAACCTTCGCACCAAGAGGAGTTACCGCTCCACAAGGCCAAGGCAATATATTGCCTTGATGCGATTCAGTCCGGTTCTTCGCTCATGTCTTCTGCCGCACGCGTATCCATATCCGCGACCTTTCCTTGTGTAGGACGCCTTTCCTGATTTCCCACCAGCTTGCACCGGCGTTCGGAAACCAAAGTTGTAAGCGCTTTGGCTCGACAACACAGACTGTCACTTCAGCCTTCGCATGTCGGAACATGCTCGGCTGATTTGAATCGCAAACAGACAAAACCTGCCTAGCGAAGTAGTGCATGGAGCTCTCCGAATCGGGAAAGGCAGGAATCGTAAGGGAGCGGTCGATTCCTCTGTAACTTTCGACCTCTCCCTTCGTATCCCGCTAACGCTTAGAATAGCGTTAGAAAGGTATGTCTTCTTCCGCTTCTTAGCTCCCGCCCGAAGGCGGGAGCTTGAGCATTTCGTCAGTGATATCGACGTACTCGGGACTATCCGGGTCTAGCAGGCAGTCCCAACACATCTGACATCCATGACAGCCGGGGTGACCTTCATGGTCACCCCAAGTTGGCGGATCAACCTCCGCAGTCGTCCCCACGATCGCCGTCCTCGTCAGTGATGGGCTGCGGACGAAGAAGCGTGAGTCCGCGGACGGCGCGCTTCTTGACCCTCTTCATGCCTTCGAGCGTCTCTGCCGCGTCGCGCGCGATGGCCTGCTCCATCGGCGTCTTCGCGAACAGCGGTGTGTTCGGGTCGTACTCCGGGACGTTGCAGTGCCCGCGATACCAGTCCTCATCGACCCTGAAGTTGTCCTCCTGCATGCTCAGGGCGAGCTTGGCGCGGGACACCTCGCCCTTCTTGATGGCGACCATGAAGGCCCCGGCGATGACCGCCTTCTCCGGAACCTCGTCGGGAATCATGGTGATGACGTGCTGCATGACGCCCGCGTCGACGATGATCGTGATCTTCA
>CAZTYU010000001.1:78836-81779 GCA_964617535.1 uncultured Bdellovibrionales bacterium
CCCCCATAAGGAGGCCGGGTTTTGGTGCTGCAGCGCGATCCCGCTCAATAGCGCGCTGCATACTCACCAGCGGATTGACCAAACCCCAGAGAACGATCAGTTCGCGGTGGGCTGCCCGGTTACGGAGTTGAGGGGGACCTCGAAGGTCTCCATCTCCTCGTGACCAGCGTCCAACTGGACGTCCGGGTCCGTGAAGAACACGGTGGCCTTGTCTCCGCTCACGGACTCGATGTAGACCTCGTTCATCGCGAGGTATCCGAGGGCGCCAGCCTCAGCCTTCCAGGTGGTCTGGACCACCGGCTTGAGCCTGACGCGCTTGATCGGCATGTTGTCCGTCTTCGGGACGAACAGGGGCCGCGGGAGCTCGTGATTCTCGGGCTGGAGCTCCCAGCCCATCAGGGTGTCCCCGCTCATGCGCGGGCCCACGATCACGAAGGGCGTGGCCTCGGGCTGCACATCCAGGTTGAACCGAGAGCGGCAGAGGGTCTGCGCGGCCTTGAGGATGGGGGACCCGTCCAGGAGCACGACCTTGACGCCGCGCCTGATCGTGGTGGTGTCGAAGGCCGCGGCAGTGATGCTGCCCAGCTTGGAGGAGTTGATCATGTTGACGATCAACTCCGCCTCCTCGATACCCGCCTGGAGCATCTCCTGATCGTCTCCTGAGCGCAGGGCGCTCAGGACGTTGGCGCTCGCAGTGCGCAAAGTGACCCACGCACTGGCGAAGTTCGTGTAGCCCACGGGCTGGTTACCAGCCTTGGGCGGACGCCCGATGCGCGGCGCTCCAGTCACCGTGGGGTTGTCCAGTGCGCCCGTCGAAGGGGCGAACATGATTGGAGCGACGAACTCCGCGTTCGGGTCACCAGTCGTCGCAGCGTGGATCACCTGCGCAGCCCACTGCTTGGCGTGGGCGGCACGCACACCCTCCGGCACGCTGATCAGCCGGAGCCCACCCGGAGAGGTGGTTCCGGTCCAGATGGGGTGTACCTTCACGCCGCCGTGTTGAGCAGCGTAGGCGTCTCGCCGCCGCTGCTGCTCCTCCTTGATGCGGTCCGGGGCGACCCGGACCGTCTCCGGGGACATGATCCCCGTGTTGAGAATGCCGTGGGACTCGCTCTGGATGGCGAGTCCCTTGGCGGCCAGGTCCTGGAATGTGATGCCGAGGGCGGTGATGCGCGCCTCGGTCCCGTACCCAGGATCGCCGAAGTCCTTCGGTACGAGACCGAGGGCCATGGCGTGATCTCGACTCATGCCGAGGGCGTTCATCCCGTCCCCGAGCAGAGCCTTGATCACGCCGTTCGTGATCTTGCTCATGATGTTCCTTTCTCAGCGCGTTCCTTGCGCTGACTAAAGGGCTCTCGCGAGAGCCCTTTAGTCAGAACAGGGGAGAGGGGCGGGGGTGTCCAACACCCCCGCCCCGGAGGATGGTCAGAAGTTGGTCAGGTGCTCCGCGACCTCGCCGCCGATCTTCCGCGTGTAGGACCGCGGAATGCTCTCGTGGAGCCTCTGAACGCTCCACGACGGCGTGCGGTCGATCACCTCGTCCGGTACGTGCGTCGGACGAAGGTAGATCACACTCTCCTCCGTGATCGGGCCGGAGGGCTTACCCTGCTTGTCGCGCTCAGTCTGGTACTGGATGCTCACCTCCTCCACGCGGTAGGTGATTTCGGGGACGCTGAACGGGTCCCCGAGCGCAGCCGTGAACGCGCCGCCCACGCCGATGTTGGACGGGCTCATCTCCCCGCTACCATCGTTCCTGAACCCCTTGCTGATCTTCTGCCGCTGGCGCGGCAGATTGTCAGCAGACGGCGGGCACTTGCTGTGCCCGTACAGTACGCTTTTCGCCATGTGATCGCTCCTTTCATTTGACAGTCATAGTAAACCCCAAGACTTTAGAGGTCTGTGTCGGGCAATGGAGGTTTTGTAAGACCTCAGTCTTGGGGCTTACTGCGGCTGTCAAAAGGTCGTCCAGCATTTCTTGCCTGCGACAAGAAAGCTTGTTTCGACATTATCTCTGCCATAACGCTGGCAGAGGTGATGGTACATGCGGCAGCCCCTCAGCTGCCGCTCATTTTCATTTGTCCGCCACTGAAGCCAGTTGCGATGCTGCAAGTCAAGCAGCATCGCAAGCTCTTCTTGTTCGGTCACTTGCCCCAGCGCTCGGTGGCGTCGAGCACGACGCTGAGCTGGTTCATCTTTTTTTCAGCCATTGCTGCCCGGAGAATCAGGGTGGCGTTCACCCATGCCGGGAAGCGTTTGTCTGTGGTGAGGTTTGCCACATTAATCGCGGCAAGAAACGCGATTTGCAGCAGGACAGTTTCGTTGTTGCTGATCGCCAGCATGCGATCGATGGTCGCGATCTCGGGCGCTTCCATGATTAGTACCTCCTGTAGTGAACGGAGCAGGAGTCGAACCTGCAAAGGGTTGGCTGAGAGCCTATCTCCCTTTCCCGCGACTTTGCGGGAAGCCTTCTCCAGTTGGCTTGTCCGTTCTGATGTATTGTCATGTGAACAGCGATAGAACCTCCATACAAGGTTCGAGCCAGACGCACAGATGTTGGATCACGATGACCAGCTGACCGTAGCTCACGGCCAACCTCCTAGAAAGTCCGCGCGGGGCCTTCGGAGAACTTGACCCAGTTCTCGTTGGGGGTCAGCTGGAGCTGACCGATGTAGTGCTCCACGACCATACCAGCGGCGCAAGCGCCGAGAATGGGCAGAGCGTTGGCGGTCACCGTCGCAGTGACCACCTTGGCGAACTTGACACCCTTGTAGAGCGCGTAGGCGCTCAGTGCAGCCTTCAACATGAAGACCTCCTTTCGGGTTGCGGTACCAAGTGTCGCACTTGGCTGTCTGGGTTATGGGCCCAGATTGATCCTGGATCTACCGCAGGCCGGTCGCCTTTGACGTAGACGACCACAGGGAATCACACGGCTTGGCCTGAAGA
>CAZTYU010000001.1:81879-83051 GCA_964617535.1 uncultured Bdellovibrionales bacterium
GCCAGGTTCAGCGCTCCCACGATCCTGCCCTCCTGATCCCGTACCAGATCGCCCGGGGACAGGAGGTCGGTGAGAGACCTCCCCGCGGCCTTCGCCGCCTGGACGGTCAGGATCGAAACGATCCTGTAGATGCCTTCCTTGGGTTCGGGCAGGTCAGTGGGGGCCCCGAAGGCCCCCGGAATCTGGGTAGGAACCCCGTCCACGGGTTCCCCGGGAAGGGACGGTCCCTGGCTGGCGCGGGGCACCACACCGCACGGAGGGATCGTCCGGATGATCACCGGGGTGCTGCCGGGGCGCACCTGCCAACCCATCTTGGTCTTCTCCAGATTCTCGCTGGAGAGGATCTCGATTGCGTGAGGCGTGCAGTTCAGGAGTTCGTTCATGTTTCACCTCTACCTTTGGTTTGGCGTTGTCGACTTCTGAGGGCTAAAGAGCCCGAGCTGATGCGTAAGTCGCGACGCATCACCGCGATTCCCCGTTGTGAAGGAGGTAGATAGTTGCGGGCCGAGCAGTTTTGACCTCCTCAGACTCATATCTGAGCTGCTCTTCATAGCGCGCAACACGCTTTGGGACTAAGGCGCTTCCCGAAGCGTTGGGGGCATTGGCCGGAGCGGTGCCAAGGGGAGGAGTTGAACCTCCGCAGAAAGCTCGTGAGGGTTGGTACTCCGTCACTTTCCGCCCTACCTGTTAGGCAACGGCTATCCGTACGTGGACTAAACGGAATGTTGTTTCACGAGACGTCTCTCGCACACGGGGTCCGGGAGTTTAGACTCCTACTCTTGGTAGCGTCGTGTCATCGCGTAGCCCTGCCTTGACCGAACCGGGGCATGAAGCGCGCCACTTGTCCCAGCCCAAGGGCTGCGGGGGCAGATCTCGCGCTACGGAAGGCCGTTATTGTATTGGCCTTGATTAGAGCTCGTAGAGCTCTTTTGTCAGATTGGCGGTTTTAACACCCGCCTACCCTCTGACTTGGGCCCGGACCCTGGCGAACTCGGGTTCGTTACGCTACTGGAGGGCCCATACGTCCCCCGATCACGTAGTTGGAATTGTCCGTAGTAGCTAGAGTCAAGACTGATTGGAGAATTCAAGGCGCAGCGCGAGTGGTAGCGAGAATCCGGACACACATCCGGGCTACCTTATGGCGGAATTACTCGCGCTGTTGGTTGGATACG
>CAZTYU010000002.1:0-4297 GCA_964617535.1 uncultured Bdellovibrionales bacterium
CCGATCGCCTCGTGCCGCACGCTGACGGCCCGGCGATGTTCCGCGAAGAAACCGTCCATGCCCGGAAGTACATCCCGGCACAGAAGATGGCCGATCGCGGCTTCGACCATGTCGTCGGCATGTGGAACGCCGTCACGGCGCATCCGTGCGACCGCGGCCGCGTTGCCGTGATCGAGTTCCGCCGCTTCGAAGTGGTCCGCCTGGACCCCTCGAGCGGCAAGCTCGTTCCGGAACTCACGCTCACGTTCGACGGCACTTCGTCGTTCGGCGGTGGCGGCCAGTGGAAGCGGCTGCCGGAATGGTTCATCTCGGGCCAGCCCGAGCGCCAGCCGACGGTCGTCAGCATGAAGGAGGGCGTCTTCCGAGTCGACCTGAAGTCGATCCCGGAGAACATCCTCCACATGTGGACCGACCGCATCAAGGCCGTCCCAGGCCACATCTACGGTGTCCGGATGGAAGTCCGGCTCACCGGCGATGCACGCCTCCAGCCCGCCATGGATTTCTGGCGCGGTGCCGGAAGCGATTGGACCGGGTGGTCACCCGATTGCGTGAAGCCGACGCTCGACAAGAACCTCCCGCCCAACAACTGCGAGGCGTTTCTCGGCGATTGGGTCGGCGACACGAAGGGTGAGTTCATCACCGTCGTCTCGCCCCGGTCGCTCCTCGGCGGCACCCTCTAGCAGGAGGTGCGGCTGCGCTCTCTCGGGCCCCAATGGATAACATCCAGCGGGGCCTTTTTCTTTTCTTTACTTTTGTCCCTGCAGGATCAGAGCTGATCCCGGAATTCTTTCGGAAGCGAGGCGTGGTAGAGCGCGAGGAAACCGCCCATGACGACCGCGAGGATCCATTGGACCGGCGTGTTCTTGAATACATTGTCCGATAGACTTGCGATGACAAGCGTCAGAACGAGGAGGAGCAGGAGCGTCGCCATATTTTTTAGGCTGTGACTCGGGGTGAGGCGGCGAACCTTGGCGGCAGGGAAGGTAACGGCGATGAGATAGAGGGCTAGTACGGTGAGCCCGACGATACCACCATCGACGTAGAATTTAACGAAGTCATTGTGGGACTCATTCGAACCAAAGCGCTCACCCCGAAGCTGTTCTGCTGAAACGCGGAAGGTATCTATGCCGCTCCCGAGGAAGTGCCGGTCTTCAAGGTTCGTCTTAAGCACCATGTCGTGCCAGAGATTTTGGCGCCAAACGATCGAAGAGTCTGGCGTCGGATTGAGCGCTTCCATGACGCGTTCATTTACCGCTGGGACAAACGCAGTGAGTACGAGTGGCAAGAGAATGAGCGGAAAAATGAGAAAGCGATAACGCCAGAGGGCGATGAGCAGGGAAAAAACAAAGAGTGAGACCCAGGCGATACGGGCATAGGTGAGAAGGAGCGTGACGAGAACGAGCCCCAGGTAGAGTCCAGACAGAAGCCGTGCACGATCCTGTCTCGCATAGACCAGGAAGTAGATGCTCGCGACCGCGGCAACGGTAAAGAGATAGAGGCTGAAGACATTCGGGTGACTGAAGGTGCCAAAGATGCGGATGGCAGAGACGTTTTCATCGGTGAGGCCGATGCCAAAGACGAACTGGTAGATACCGAACAGAATCGGCAGGATGCTCGAAACGAAAATCGCCATGAGGAGGAAACGATAGTCGCGATAGCGCTCTACGCTCGCATACGCCAGGAATCCGATCGTGAGGAGATCGAAAACGCGAAGCACTTCCTGAAGCGAGGTTGCTGGAGCAATGGAATAGGCGAGTGTCCCGAGGCCCCACAGTATCACGAGACTGTATGGGAGGAGGAGTGGGAAGCGGCCAAACTTCCGACCCTGAAACAAGATAAAGATGATACCGAGTCCGGCAATGCCGACCCCGAGGAGCTGGGAGAGCGAGAACGTGCGTTCAAAAAGAGAGATTGTAATGAATTGAGACGAATAGTCGAGTGACATCCGGACGACGATGAGCGAACCGAGGAGGAAGAGCGGATTTTTGAACAGCATATAGAGCGCACCCACGCCGAGCAGGGCGACGATCGGCACGAGAAGTGATGCGCCGGCGAGTGCTGCGAGGAGCGCCAGGAGGAAGAAAGCTGCGAGGCCAACCAGGTAGGTCCGGGGATCGGCGAAGAGGGAGGGGGCCGCAGGGGTTGTTAGGCTTTTTTGTTCCATACGAATGTGAACGTCATAGGGAATCCGAGAAAGCGGTTGGGGATGAGTTCGTAGTGTTCGATACCGGCTTCGGCTGCGAGCGATCGGAGATCATTGCCAGAGAGGAGATGCATGTAGTCGCCCGCTGCCCAGCCTTTGCCGAGCGCGGTCGCTACCCGGTCGAATCCTGATTTCGGGAGGAGGATGTGGAGGAGTGGAATGCGGGTGTGGACCTCGACGGGGAAGAGCCGATTCGGCGTGGTCATGTAGCCGCGTTTTCCGACGCGGTAGAGCTCGCGGAGAAAGGTGAGCTGCTTCTCGCGTCCGCCCACGTGTTCGATGACAGCATTGGAGCAGGCGATATCGAAAGAGTCGTCCTCAAAAGGGAGACGTGTGCCATCGCTCGTCACAGCGGTCACCTCCGGATAGCGGCGTTTGAATTCCCTAAAGTCGGTCTCGACGCCGACGGCAGTGATATTTTTCGGATAGGCGTAGCGCCGCTCGAGATAGTTGTCGGCCTCGGAGTATTCGATCGTATTGACGCCGACATCAATGACGCGATCATCGGGGCCTGGAGTCATGAGAACGAGGAACTGCGCCCATTTTCTCTCACGGCTTCGCTTTGATACGGTATGGGCAATCGTTTCGATGGGACTCGTCATACGATTAGGGGAGAAGTGAAAAACAGGTATACTGGAGCTATGCGGGTACTCCTCATCAACAAATTCCACTACCTGAAAGGCGGAGCGGAACGGGCATATTTCGATACTGCCCATATCTTAGCAGAAAACGGCCATGAGGTCGCTTTCTTTGCGATGGAACATCCAGAGAATATCGCTACACCGTGGAGCCGGTTTTTCGTCTCCCAGGTTGATTACCACGACGCTGCTGCTGGGTTGATTTCCAAGCTTCGTACAGCTCTGCGTATCATCTGGAATCGCGAAGCGGCGCAGAAGCTTGAAAAGCTCATACAGGAATTCAAACCGGAGGTTGCTCATCTCCACAACACCTATCATCAGCTCTCGCCGTCGATCATCTGGGTGCTAAGAAAGCATGGCATCCGTATCGTCATGACGCTCCATGACTACAAGCTCATCTCGCCGAACTATAGTCTCCTCGTCCGCGGAAAGATCTGGGATCATACCAGTGGCCTCCGCGCTATCTTTGATCGAGCGGTGCAGGATTCATATCTGAAGAGCGCTGTCTGCGCGATTGAAAAATGGTTTCATGCGGCCGCCGGGACATTCGGAAAAGTTGATGCGTTCATCGCTCCGTCACGTTTCCTTATCGAAAAATTCCGGCGCGAGGGATTTTCCTATCCGATTAGTCATGTCGTCCAGCCGATCCGTCCCTTCCCCGGGAGTCCAACAACGAAAGGCGGGGACCACCTCCTTTTCATCGGACGGCTCTCTGAGGAAAAGGGCGTTTCGACGCTTATCGAAGCCTGTGCACTCATGCAGGGTGATATCGGACTCAAGATTGTTGGCACTGGCCCCGAGGAGTCGCTACTACACGAACAGGCGAAAAGCGTGCCAGGAGTGGAGTTTCTCGGGTATCAGAGCGGCGAAGCCTGGGAACATACGCTCCAGGGAGCCAGGGCGCTCGTTGTCCCGTCGATCTGGTATGAGAATATGCCGTATGTCGTCCTCGAAGCGCTCTCTCGTGGCAAACCGGTGATTGCGACGCGCCTCGGTGGGGTTCCAGAGCGCATTCATGACGGTGAAAACGGCTGGCTTTTCGACGCCGGTGATGCCAAGGATTTGGTCCGCGCGATCCGCAATCTGATGCTGTGCCCCGATACGGCAAAACTGTCCCAGGCCGCCTATGAGAGCGTCAGAGATGCTCGCCCCGAAGCCTATTACGAGAGTCTTTTGGCCGTCTACACGACGGAGAAACAATAGTTTTTTACTGATTTTCAGGGTTTTCTGACCCTTGACTTTTTTCAATAAATAAGCTAAAATCTTGATACTGATTTTTTTCAAACCATCCACCTACCCGCGGGTAAAGGAGAATCATGACTGGGTCGCTGAATGCTGAAGTCGCGTCCGCTAGGCGCCGTCGCTCAAGGAGAGCGAGGAAAGTAGGGCACTGGCTTCTCGGTACGGCGCTGGTACTTGTCGCCATTGCGCTTGTGGTGACGCCTATCGCGATGCT
>CAZTYU010000002.1:4397-17115 GCA_964617535.1 uncultured Bdellovibrionales bacterium
ACAGCAACCTGCGAGAGTCGGGCGATATATTCTTTGAGTTTTCCGAGGTCGATCCCGGCTTCGCCTCGGCTCCCGAGGAGAAGCGGCAGGCTTTTGAGTTCGTCCAGCATAGCATCAATGTCGGATGGGAGAAGCGGCGCGAAACGCATCGCGATATCCTTGAACGTCTCAACGTGGATGCCGCCGAGGCCGACGACGACGAGCGTACCAAGGCCTGGTTCTTGTTTCAGGCCGAGAAGGATTTCTCGTCCGCCGGGCGTCGCCATCTCGACCGCCATCGCGCCATCGATACGCGCATCGGGCGCGTGTACTTTGACGGTAGCGAGGAGGTGTTCGTAGGCGACATCGGCCTCTTCGGGTCGGACGCTGAGGAGTACGCCGCCGACATCGGATTTGTGGATGATATCGGGCGAGGCGATCTTGAGTGCGATCGGCGTGCCGAGCTCGGCTGCGAATTTGGCCGCTTCCTCGCGCGAAGTGACGAGCCGGCTTTTGAGGTACGGGAAGCGATACGCGGAGAGAAATTCCATCGCGGGCCGTTCGCCAAGCTGAAACTGTCCGCGTGATTCGGCATCAGCGAGCACTTGCCTCGCGCGATCGAGGTCCCGTTCATACTCGAGCGGCTGTTCGTCGCGATACTCGCGCTGCCATGCGCCGAAACGAGCGAGTACCCCGAGCGTTTTCGCCCCGGATTCTGGGTAGAGGAGGTTTGGGATGCCAGCTTTGCGGAGGGTGAGGTGGCCGGCTGAAACGAGCGCCGCCCCAGAGAAGACGGTGACAATCGGGAGCTTCGGAAACGATTTGCGCAGTCCGGCGATTTCGGTCGCCGTTTTCTCGGCTTCGGTCATGGTCTGCGGGGTGAGAATTACCAGGAGGAGATCGACACCTTCGTCGCTCGCGACGATCCGGAGCGCTTTGGCATAGCGGTCGGCGAGCGCATCACCCAGGACATCGACCGGATTATGTGTATTAGCGGCCGCTGGCAGCACGGCTTGAAGCGCTTTCACGGTATCATCGCTGAGGGCAGCGAGTTCGAGACCGTTATCGATGGCGCTGTCGGTTGCTAGTACGCCGAGGCCGCCGGCATTGGTCACAATCGCAACGCGTTTCCCTCGCGGGACCGGATTCTGATCGAGCACGAGGAGGAAGTCCATGAGTTCCTCGAAGTTTTCCGCACGGAACATTTTGGCCTGTCTAAAAAGCGCATCGTACGCAGCATCGCTTCCGGCCACGGCCCCGGTGTGCGAGCTCGACGCACTGCTGCCAGCGGTCGTCGTCCCAGATTTCAGGGCGACGATAGGCTTGGCACGTTTCGCTTTGACGTTCTCGCGGCCGAGCGCCACCAGCCGCGGGGCATCGGTGAGGTTTTCGGTGTACATGCCGATGGTCCTCGTGCCTTCGTCCTTGAAGAGGTATTCGAGGAGCGCTTTTTCGTCCGTCACGGCCTTGTTACCGATCGAAGCGAAGAGCGAAAAACCGAGCGATCCTTTGGTCAGATCAAGGAACGCGCTCGTCAGGGCACCGCTTTGGGAAAAGAAAGCGATGGAGCCGCCAATGGGAATCGTCGAGGCAAAAGAGGCGTTGAGAAAAGCGCTCGGATTGATGAAGCCGAGGCAGTTCGGCCCGAGGATAGAAATGTGAAACTCCTCCGCGATGGCGATGACTTCGGCCTCAAGCGCGGCGCCAGCTGAGCCGCTTTCCTTGAAACCGGCGCTGATGATGACGGCCGCCCGGACCATGCGCTCGCCCGCCTCGCGGAGGACGGCGGGGACGATTTTGGCGGGGACGATGATGATGACGAGATCGATCGATCCAGGAATGGCGTCGATGGAGGGATAGCACGGTCGGTCAAAGAGCGTATCCGTTTTAGGATTCACGAGATGGATTTCGCCGGAGTAGTCGCTCTGGACCAGGTTCTTGGCGACATCGTTTCCGACGCTCCCAGGCGTCGTCGAGGCGCCGATAACCGCGATGGATCGGGGGGCAAACAGGCTATGCAGGGACATGTTTTTTGTTTTGTTCCTCTCTATAGTACCCGAGCATTAGGGAATTGACAAAAAGCCCAGCTCTTGGTAGTATCACATGTTACTTCTTTAGCCAGTTTTACCTATTCCTATGAACGCAGCTCTCGCTCTCAAGTGGAAAAATAGCCTCCTGGCAGTGGCGTTTTTCGCGCTGATTCTCGGTCCGGTCGTCGTACTCGGCGGTTCCAAGACCATCTATGTCGACGAGGACAACAACGGGACGCAGGATGGGTCGCACGACCATCCGTATCGGACGATTTCCAAGGCTCTGAAGCATGCCAAGGGGTCGACCGTCGTCTACGTCGCCAAGGGCACATACAAGGAGAACATCACCCTCCCGAAGGATGTGAAGCTCATCGGCGGCAAGAATACTGATGACGTGGTCATCAGGGCGGATAATCCGGATCAGCCCGTGATTGTCATGAAAGATGATACCGAGGTAAACAAGATCACGGTCGTCGGCGGCCGGCATGGCATCCGCGTCCTTGAGCACGCCGAGGCGAAAGTCATCCGCTCGGTCGTGAAGGGAAGCACCCGCGACGGTATCCACATTGACAAAGGTTCCCGCGACAAGAAAGAGCAGGTCATCATCGAAAAGTCCATCATCAAAAACAACCGCATGGCGGGCATCTTTTCCGAGAAGCGGAGTCTCATCGTCACGGAGAGTGATATCACTGGCAATGGTGATGGCGTCGATCTCGTCGCCGGCGTGAAGGCCTGGTTCGCAGATAATCGTATCCTCGAAAATCGCGGCTCTGGTTTCAAGCTGACCATGGATGGCGCGACGTTTTGGAGCAAGAACAACTCAATCCGACGGAACGGTCGCGAGGGCGTTGAGGTGAACTCGTACGGTGAAGCGGGCGAGATCGGCTTCAAGAAGGCAGCGTTTGTCGACAATGGCCGCTATGCTGTCGCTCGCATCGCACGTTCTGGGAGTGGGAACTTCGGCGGTCTTCTCCTCGAGAAGAATCGCTACGAAGGCAACCGTCTTGGTTCGATCTCGAACATCCTGAAAATCTGGTAAATCCCAAGTTTCGTCTTGCGATCAAAAAAACTGGTCAAAAACGGCCAGTTTTTTGCTTATATAAGCCAAAAAATACCATTGACAGAAACGAGATTCTTTGCTACTATAGTTCGTTAATCCTTGTGGTCCGAGAACCGCTATGAAAATTGCTTTCATCGGTCAGAAAGGCATCCCGACCCAGTCTGGCGGTGTCGAAAAGCACGTCGAAAAGCTCGCCACGCGGTTGGTACAGCTTGGCCACGAGGTGAGCGTTTATACGCGCCCGCACTATACGCCGAAAACGATGGAAACCTTCCGGGGCGCCCATCTCATTTCGCTCCCATCGATCGCGACCAAACATTTTGATGCGATTTCGCATACGCTCCTCGCGAGCGTGCATGCGCTTTTCCAGGATTACGATGTCATTCATTACCACTCGATCGGGCCCTCGATTCTCTCGATCATCCCGCGTATCCTGAAGCCGCGGACCCGCGTCATCTCTACGTTCCACAGCCGCGACTACTTCCACAAGAAGTGGGGATTTGTCGCGCGGAATTTTCTGAAAGCAGCCGAATTCTTCACCTGCAAGGTTCCGGAACGGACGATCACCGTGAGTCAGGAACTCGCCGAGTACGCGAAGGAGTTCTACGGCTGTGATGCGGTGTATATCCCGAACGGCGCTGAAGTCGAGATGGAGGCGTCGGCGGATGTCTTGTCCCAGTGGGGGCTGCGTCCGGGGCGCTATGCGCTCTCGGTTTCCCGTCTCGTTGGACACAAGGGTATCCATTTTCTCATCAAGGCGTTCATGGAGCTCGAAGACACGAACAAGCTGCCGAATAACTATAAACTCGTCATCGTCGGAGCCCCGGCGAATACCCGCGAATACGAACAGTATCTCCACGCGATGGCGGCTGGCCGATCGAACATCCTCTTTCTCGGTGAACAAAAGGGGAAGAATCTCGCGGCGCTTTTCACACACGCCGGACTCTTCGTTCAGCCGTCCGAGAACGAAGGCATGTCGATGGCACTCCTCGAGGCGATGGCGTACGGCCTCCCGGTCGTCGTGTCCGATATCGCGCCGAACGTCGAGGTGGTCCGGGGTGGGTATGGCGCCGTCTTTCCCGTGAAGGATGTCGAAGCTCTGAAGCAGGAGATGGCCCACTATATCAACCGTCCGGATGAGGCAAAGCGCCTCGGCGAGCTCGCTCGGCAGCGCATCGATGATGCGTTTAGCTGGGATGCGATCGCCCGGCGGACTGCCGAAGTCTATCAGGACGCGATCGATGCTCGGGCACGTGAGTACCAGTGGATCACCAAACATGTTGCCTAATCTTTTCCGACAATCATTCTGGGCCGTCTTCGTCCCGCTCCTCGTTGCAGCGGGATTGTTTTGGATGGACGAACTCCGCGGCTACCGCGGCGAGATGTCGCTCCTCGTTTTGCCGAGGGCTGATATCGCCCGGGGCGCGGCTGCCAATCTCGCCGCACTCGCGCGTGAAACGTCCTTTGCGGCGCTCGTCTATGAAGAAGTTGGAGCGGGCATCGAGAATCCGCTGGTCGGCAAGACGCCGGCTGAGCGGAAAGCGATCTGGAAGGAAGCGTCGCAGGTTCGGGTGGTCGGTACGAGCGATGTGCTCCGTATCGTCTCGCTCGGGAGCGACCAAGACGAAGCACTTGCCCTCTCCAAGGCTGTGGCTACTGAAATCGTCCGGACTGCGAGTCGCTACTACAATCAGAAGACCGATCTCGATATCCGCATCGTCGACGGTCCGGTGGCGATCCCAAGCCTCTCTGCGTGGCCGCGCTTTATTACATACATCATCGGTACCGCACTGTTCTTCACGGTGCTGTTCTTCATCGTATACGGATTGATCGAGCGGATTTTTCCGAAGCGCTCCGCGCCGCAGTCAGGAAACGGGGAATACGTGATCTCGCCTGAGACGTTTAAGCCGCGCCGGCCCGCCTACTGGAATCATGAAGAGCCGTCCCTTTCTCTGGAGCGAGAGCCGACCAACCTTTCGGTCCAGCCAGCGCAGGGAGCCGAGGCGTTTGAAACCGCGCCCGCTGAGGAATCAGTCATGCCCGCGTACGAAGCGGAACCGATCGAAGAGGCTGATACGTTTGCTGAGCCGGCGATCGCGCCAGAAGAATGGCCGGCCGATCTTCCTATCGAGGAACCGGTGATCGAGGAAACCTTTCGAGAAGAAGAATATCATCCGTCTTATGAGGCTGAGCGAGCGGGGCTCTTGGAGGAGGAGCCCGTATCCGGTTATGTCGCTCATGCTGCCGCTCCCGACAATCTGCCGATCGTTGAGGGGCCGATCACGCCACTCCAGGGTGCACAGGCGCGACTTATGAAATCTGACATTGACGCGACGGCTGAAGCCTATGCCAGGGTGACTGAACCGGTGATTCCTGAAGAGCCAGCGAAACCGCAGACCCATGAACCGACGCCGGAGGAATATCGCCGCCGTCTGAATGAACTCCTGTCTGGTAAGATGTAAGAGCGCTACTCGCGTTTGAAACTATGAAGGCTTTTCTCGCCACACTCTTTATCGTTGTCCTCCTCGCATCGGCCGGCGGGTATTATTGGTATACGCGCTACAACGATTCGTCGAACTCGCTTTTCTCAAGCGAGTTCACTGGCGATCTCGGCACGCTCGCCAAACTCGTCGGCGCGTTTATGAATACCGGCGGCGAGGAACGCGTCTTCCTCGTGCTCTTTCAGAACAATATGGAGCTCCGGCCGGGCGGCGGATTCATCGGTTCGTTCGGTATCCTCAAAGTGAAGGATGGGTCGATCACGAGCTTTGCCTCGCACGACGTGGTGAATTTCGATGGTCGTATCCCGGATACCGTGGCAGCGCCATACCCGCTCCCTGAGACGCTTGGCGTCAGGAGCCTGAAGCTACGCGATTCGAACGTCTCGCCGGACTGGTCGGTGAACGCGAAGGCGGCCGAGGATTTCTACAAGATGGGCAAGGGTGAAGAGGAACTCGATGGCGTAATCGGCATCACAACCAATGTACTCACGTCGTTCCTCTCAGTCGTTGGTCCGGTAGAAGTGCCGGGATTCCCTGGCGAATACGATGCCGAGACGGGTGTCCTCGATCTCGAGTACCAGGTCGAGCAGGCGTTCTACAAGCAGGGGATCAGCCGTGGCGAGCGCAAATCCATCATGAACCTCCTCGGGAACATCATTCTCGAGCGGGCCAAGGGGTTGTCAGTCGCTGGAAAGTATGACCTCTTCAAAGTCGTGCTCGATGACCTCCACAAAAAGGATATCCAGATTTCGTTCCATGACGAGAAGCTTCAGGAAATCGTCCGGGCCGCCGGCTGGAGCGGCGAGATCGACCGCGAGTGGGAAGGGGACTATCTCCTGGCGGTTGATTCGAATATGAATTCGTTCAAGACTGACTATCGGATGCGTCGGAAGATGGATTACGCTATCGATCTCTCCGGCGAAAAACCGAAAGCGAAGCTCATCGTGACCTATGAGCATACCGCCAAGGAGAAAGACTTCATGACCAAGGACTATCAGTCGTTTTCGCGCATCTATGTTCCGGAAGGGAGCTGGCTCGAGAGCGTATCCGGCAATGCCAAACCGGCCGTCTTCGGCAGCGAGCTGGGTAAGAAGTATTTCGGCGCGATCATTCAGATTCCGCTCGGTGCGACGCGCTCTGTCACCTGGAACTATGTTCTGCCGGAGGGTTTTGACACGGCTGATTACGATCTTCTCATTGAAAAGCAGCCGGGCCTCAACGACGTGCCGGTCCGTATCACGGTGAAAGAAAAAGATGGCACCGTAACAGAAAAGAGCCTCGTGCTCAATCGGCCAGCGGTCTGGAGCGCGCTCGAGTAGCGTCGGCCGCGCCGGGTCCGGGAAGTTTCCTGGGCAGCTCCAAGGGGATGGACATATTTGCGTGTGCCCCCGTCCCTTTGGAGCTGCGTCTTGCAGCGAGTCGTTCTTTTCCACCCGCGCATCCTGCGCATTCTTCGTGAAAGGTCCACCCAATGCAGGGCGAATACATCGTCTCTCAGTTTGCGGCCACGGTCGCACTCCTCATCTTTTCGGTCGGCCTCGGCTACCTGAAGCTCCGTTACTTCGGCTTCGGCCAGGACGGCTTCCAGGATCTGGTGCGGCAGTACGAGGAGCGCCGCAAGACCGCGCTCGGCAAGAGGGCCCATCGGCCGCTCCTCATCCGCTGTGCGGAGGATCCGCTGCAGGTGTTCGGTCGGTCCATCTTGCCGACGCTCGTGAACGGCGCCATCCTCCTCGCGCTCGGGTTCCAGGGCTTCTACGCACTGGTGCCAATGATCGCGGTTCCGCTGGCGCTCGCCGAGTTCGCGCTCGCCTGGTACATCCAGGCCGGTCGCGTCCCGATGTACCAGCGCGACTTCGCCGAGTACCTCCGTCTCACGGCGGACAGCAATCGCTCCTTGGACGGCCAAGTGAAGGACTGGGACGTCGCGCTCTCGCCGAGCGAGCTCGCTTCAACCCGGCTCCTCTCGGGCGGCAGGATCATCACGGTCGCATCCGATCGGAAGGGCCATCAGTTCCGGACGCTCCGGCTGTTCCATCCGTTTTCGGCGGTGCCGCTCCCGGCGCCCGACCAGTCGGTCCGCGTCTTCTACCTCCCGCAGAAGGAAGTCCAGGGGAAGGCGATCGATGGCATCTTGCTCGGCTGCCAAATGGTCGAGCGCGCGCCGCGCCGGAAGTCGGGGGACCTCTCCTTCGACGAGTACGCCGAGCGCCGGACCGTCAACTGACGGCGACTGAGACGCTCGTCTCCTCCCATGCCGGGGCACATCACCATGTGCTCCGGCGTTTCTTTTTTTTCAAAAATCTGTCCGTGATACTATACAGGGGCACAGCCGTGCCTTTTTCACTATGCATTTCGATCTCCTCTCCATTTTCCCCGAGTCATTCGCGAGCTATTTCCAGGCCTCGATTCTAAAGCGCGCCCAGGATGCCGGGATCATTTCAATCCAGACGCACGATGTTCGCGCGTTTACGACTGACAAACATGGCAGGGTGGATGATACGCCGTATGGCGGCGGTGCGGGGATGGTGATGATGGTGGAGCCGTTCGATCGGGCGCTCGAGTCCATCGGAGCGGTCCGCGGTACGCCTGGGACGCGTATCATTCTCCTTTCTGCCAAGGGCCGGCCGTTCGATCAAGCAAAGGCGCGCGAGCTCGCGAAATATGAACGTATCGTGCTCCTCTCGGGGCGCTATGAGGGGATTGATGAACGGGTTGCTGATCATCTCGTCGACGAGGAACTTTCTATCGGCCCCTTCGTCTTGACTGGTGGCGAGCTCGGGAGCATGGTGATCGTCGATGCGGTCACGCGGCTTCTCCCCGGCGTCCTCGGCAATGACGAGAGCGCGGTGACAGAATCGTTCTCTGACGGCATGATGCTTGAACATCCGCAGTACACGAAGCCAGAAGTCTACCGTGATTGGGGTGTGCCGGGAGTGCTCCTCTCGGGCAATCATGCCGAGATCGCAGCCTGGCGAAGTACGCAGTCCCAGGTCATGACTGAAAAACACAATGAAGAAAAAGAGCGATTGGAAAATCTTCCAGCGTAGCGGCGGCACGAGCGATCGGTGGCTCTCGCTCTCTGTATTTACGCTGATCGGCATCGGTCTCCTGACGATCGCTTCCGCCGGGGTGTCGTATGGCAATATCCGTTTTGATGACCCGTACTACTTCTTCAAGGAGCAGCTGGTCGGACTCGCAGTCGGAATATGTCTCCTCCTCGTCGCTGAACGCATTCCCTATCAGCTCTGGAGGCGTTTTGTAATCCCGCTCTTTGCGGTTGCACTTCTCTTTCTCATCCTCGTCTTCATCCCAGGGATCGGGACGACGGTCTACGGTGCCGCGCGCTGGGTAGACTTCGGCCTGTTTTCGTTTCAGCCGTCCGAGCTTATGAAGATCGCGATCATCTTCTACCTCGCTGCTTGGTTGTCACGCCGCGGACAGCGGACCAGTCAGGATTTCTACGAGGGCTTTCTGCCATTTTTTATCGTCCTTTCGGTCGTTGGATTTCTCATCATCAAACAACCAGATACCGGAACGCTCGGGCTCATCTTTTGTATCTCGCTTTCGATCTTTTTCGCGTCCGGCGCGAATCTCCGCCACATCGCCGGCCTCATTGCGCTCGCCTTTGCGGCACTCTTCGTTCTTATCAAGATCGCACCCTATCGGATGCAGCGTTTTCTCGTCTTCCTCAATCCTGAGCATGACCCGCTTGGCGCGGGCTATCAGATGACACAGGCGTTTCTCGCCATCGGTACGGGCGGATGGCTCGGCGTCGGCCTCGGCCATAGTCGGCAGAAATTCAACTACCTTCCTGAGCCGGTGACGGATTCGATCTTTGCGGTCCTTGCCGAGGAAACGGGGCTCCTCGGCGGCGCGTTCGTCATCTCGCTCTTCCTGTTCTTCCTCTGGCGAGGGATACGGGTCGCCCGCAGCGCCCCGGACAAGTTCGGCGAGCTCCTCGCCGTCGGCATTGTCGCCTGGGTCGTTTGCCAGGCGTTCATCAATATCGCGGCGATCACCGGACTCATCCCGCTCACCGGCATCCCGCTCCCATTCATCAGCTTCGGCGGCACTTCGCTCGCCGTCCTCATGGGCGCAGTCGGCGTCTTGCTCAATATATCCCGCCACTCTACACTAAAGGCATAGGGTCCCTATCGTAATCTCTCTTTCGTCGCAAAAAACGGTTCTTTGCACGCGAAAAAAGCAGGAGACGAGGAAGGCTACCTATAGAGGTAACGTGACGAGGCGAATGCTTTTTGCAGCTCAAAGAACAGTTTTGCAGCAGAATACGGAGATTTAAGATAGGGATCATATATATGGCAAAACGGGTCGTACTGACAGGCGGACTTTCCGGTGGGCACACCTTTCCTTTGATCGCGGTCGCGCGTGCCCTCTCCGAGGAAATGCATGGTGACGTGGAGTTCCTCTTTATGGGGAGCCGCGGCGCTTTCGAGGAGAAGGCGATGACCGAAGCCGGCATCCCGTGTAAATTCATCCCGACCGCCAAGTGGCGGCGCTATTTCTCGATCCAGAACTACATCGATCTCTTCAAGCTCCCGGTGGCGTTCGTCCAGTCGCTCTGGCACCTCCTCTGGTTCATGCCGGATGCGGTCTTTTCCAAAGGCGGCGCGGCTTCGGTGCCGATCGCACTCGCAGCGTGGATCTATCGCATACCGATTCTCCTCCATGATTCCGACGCGGTGGCGGGTCGGGCGAATCGTTTCGTTTCGCGCTATGCGTCCCGGATCGCGATCGCCTATGAAAAAGCGCGGCAATACTTCCCGGCGAACAAAATCGCGCTGACCGGCAATCCGATCCGCCCCGAGATCCTCACGGGCGATGCGGACCGGGGCCGTGAAAATCTCGGCTTTACCGCCGATCGTCCGGTTGTGCTCGTCATTGGCGGCAGTCTCGGTGCGGAACGCCTGAATAAAGCGATCGTCCGCATGATCCCGGAGCTTCTCGAAAGTCACTATCAGGTACTTCACCTTACTGGGGAGCGCAATCTGGCCACTGTTCAAGAAGAGGCCGTCACGCTCGGCGTGAAACCGGGCGCCGGCTATATCGCGCTGCCGTTCCTCCCGGCGGCCGAGCTCGCCGATGTCTATGCGCTTTCGACCGTCGTCGTGTCGCGCGCCGGTGCTGGCACCATCGCTGAACTCGCGGCGCTCGCTAAACCCGCCATCCTCGTGCCGCTGTCGAGCGCAGCGAATAACGAGCAGCGCGAGAATGCCTACGAGATCGCCCGTCGCGGTGGCGCCGTCGTCATCGAAGAGGCAAACCTCGGCGGCCACATCCTCCTCGAGGTGCTCGCCGATGTCATTGGCCACCCCGAAAAATCCCAGGTCATGGGAGAGTCGCTCCGCAAATACTACTACCACCCGGATGCTGCGGTGATGATCGCTCGCGGACTCATGACGCTCTACTAGGGAGACTGGCTGTTTTTTCTGCAACGACTGAATCTATGAAGCGAAACAAGGTCTATTTCGTCGGCATTGAAGGAGCTGGAACGTCAGCGCTGGCCTCTTTGTATCATCATCTAGGGTACGACGTATCTGGTTCGGATGATGGCGATGGGTTTTATCGTGAGGCGCTCAACAGGAAAAAAATCGTCGTACATAAGACGTTTGCGCCGGAACATGTGCCGCGAGATGCGGATTGGGTGGTATATTCTACCGCTTTCACCAATAACGTCGAAACGAAAACGAGCCAGGAACTGGGGCTGAGGACGCTCTCATATCCCGAAGCGGTCTCGCTCCTCTTCAACGATTCGATCGGCATCGCGGTTTCTGGTACGCATGGGAAAACCACTACCACAGCCTATCTGACGGAGGTTTTGGCAGCAAACGACCTGGATCCGATAGCGCTCGTGGGTGCTCGGGTACGGGGTTGGGAGGGCAACATTCGGGCGGGCGAAGGGAAATACTTCGTGCTAGAGGCTGATGAGTATCAGAACAAATTGGCACTGTATCAGCCGCTCGGTGTCATCCTTACGAGCGTCGATTATGACCATCCGGATTTCTTTCCTACCGTTGCCGACTATGAACGGGTCTTTGCCGAATTCCTTGCGCGCGTCCCACGGCACGGTTTCGTGGTCGTCTGCGGTGATCATGCCCGTGCCGAGCTGCTTTCGCGCGATGTGAAGGCGGCGCGGTATACGTACGGCTTTCTCGAAGCGAATGATGTTCGAGCGACGGATGCGCGCGTTTTACCGGAAGCCGAGCGTCAGGATGGCATGCTCCAGGAATTTTCCGTCGAGTTTCGCGGCGCGGCGCTTGGACGCTTTCGAACGCGGCTCGCTGGTCGGCACAATATCGAAAATGCCCTCGCGACAATCGCGGTCGCGCTCCATCTGAAACTCGATATGGAGCTCGTCCGAAAGGGGATTGCGGGCTTTGCTGGCACCAAACGCCGGTTCGAGTATCTCGGTGAAAAGAAAGGCGCGTTCATCTATGACGACTATGCGCATCACCCTGCCGAGATTCGCGCGACACTCGCCGCATTTCGCGAGCTCTATCCGGATCG
The DNA here is from genome assembly GCA_964617535.1 of uncultured Bdellovibrionales bacterium. Classification (GTDB taxonomy): domain Bacteria; phylum Patescibacteriota; class Minisyncoccia; order Moranbacterales; family UBA1568; genus SSEF01. The sequence goes on from CAZTYU010000002.1 coordinate 16,496, forward strand.
CCGGCTCCGGGTCATCTTTCATCCGCATACCTTTACCCGGACTCGGGCGCTTCTCGAAGAATTCGCGGGGAGCTTTGACGCCTCCGACGAAGTGACCATTCTCGATATCTACGGGAGCGCTCGCGAAACGCAGGGGGGCGTATCGTCCCTGGACCTCGTGAATCGGATCAATCACTACACCCCTGATAAGGCGAGTCATGCACCGGATCGCGCCGCGCTCGTGGCGGTGCTCGCTCGCAGCATCGACCGAAAAGATGTTATCATCACCATGGGTGCAGGGGACGTCTGGCAGATTGCCGTCGGCCTCCTCGAACCGCAAAACAATAAAAATAAACGACCATGAAGAACAAGCTGATTGTGCTCGTAGCAGGACTTTTTGTCGCTGCCGTGACGTGTACCGCGTTCCTCCTCATGATGGCCATCGTTCCTCCGGTTCCGACCTCCTAAGGTTTTCGAAAGATCTCTCTAGCCCGTCCTATGCTTTCGATCCGGCGGGATGTCCCGCTCGCACCATTCTCGACGTTTCAGATCGGCGGACCGGCCGATTTTTTCGCTGGCGTCACGACGACACCTGAACTCATCGAAGCGCTCGATTACGCGCTCCAAAATAACCTCCCGAC
>CAZTYU010000002.1:17215-21983 GCA_964617535.1 uncultured Bdellovibrionales bacterium
CAGCTCAAAGAAGAGGTTCAGCTCGTCGGTTTTTAGATTTGACACGGAATTACAAACGTTACTCGGGGAGGAGTAAAATAGAGTCATCGCCACTCACGATGGAGGTGAATCCATGGCTCAGCCTGACATGCTGCCTCCTAGAGACGGGGGCGAACGGCAACGAACAGCCGTGATGTACTTTTTTCCGGCTCCTGAACGCCCGGTGGTCACTCCTGGTCACATGCTTGACCCGTGGCACTGCGTCCGTGCCGGCTGCATCTCTCAGGACATCCCGGGCCCGACGGCTTGCACCGCGTGCAGCAACTGGGCACCCGAGGAAGGGGGCGAACATGTATGACGTACGGATCTACATGTCGTGCTGCCAGTGTGCCACTGTTTTCCGGCGCGATGACGCGGTCCGCCACCCGGATCTCTTCGGTGGCTTTTGCAGCGACCGCTGCGCGCTCACTTGTCTCGCGGTGAACAATCCGCCTCGTACCGTCGAACAGCAGTACCAGGCGAACAGCGGGGAGAGAATGCCTCCTCAGGTAGATGATCTCATCTCACGGCAGGTTTTCGGCGACCAGTACTGGTAGCCTGGAGCTTTTTTCGACGGGGACTGTCAAACCAGCCTCCGTTTTCTTTTTTTATGCGTTGACTTCTTTTGAAGTAGGTATACTCTGAAAGAGTATTATCTCTGCTCGGAAAAAATGCTCCGAGGAGAAAAAAATAAAACCAAACATACAACAGGCGCATGCGTTCGGCTTGTTGTTTATTTTTTGTCAGTGAGTCGCACTCCTTATGTGCGGGATGAGAGATGGTCGGTGTGCTACGTTCTTTGACCCTTTGTGTCTCTTTTTTCTTGAACCGATTCCCTGTGGGAAGCGGCGCGAGAAAACTGTGCAGATCCTGCCTGTGTTGCTCTTTAAAAAAACGGTGGGTCGGTCGATGTGCGGTGGAGGCAACGAAGCGTGAAGAACAAATAATTCATAAGTTTGTCTTATGGGAAAAATTTGGAAAAGTAGTCTCGTTGTGCTGGCTGTGGCTGTGGCCGCCGGTGGCGCGACCTATTCGTTCTTTTCGGATTCGGAAACATCGGTTGGCAATACGTTTACGGCAGGGGCGATCGATCTGACGGTCGATAGCCAGCAGCACTACAATAATGCCGTTTGTGTGCCGAACACCCAGACGGAGACAGTTGGCGACTACTGGTGGCAGCTCGAATCCAATAAAACAGCATCGGTTCCACAGTATCCGGTCATCGGCAGTCCGTGTGACGGTACTTGGGCCGCAACCAATCTTGGAGCGCAGAAGTTCTTCAACTTCGCGGACGTAAAGCCAGGTGATAGTGGAGAGAATACAATCTCGCTCCATGTGGATTCGAATGATGCATATGCTTGTGTGGACGTGGACATCACCAAGAATGACGACGTGACAACGGTCGATCCAGAGACGGATGCCGGCGATGCCGTAGAAAACGCGCTCAATAACTTTGATGGTGAGCTCGCTCAAAATCTGAATTTCTTCGCCTGGGCGGATACGGGTCTTACCCCGGGTCTCCAAGGATCTAATGTTGATGTGACAGAAGGCGATAATATCTGGCAGTCAGTCGAGTTGCCGCTCTTCTCGAATGGCGTCGGTTCCGCGAGCGATGTGCTCGGCGGCCGGACCTATACCCTGGCGGACGCGGGAACAGGCGCTTTGGTTGGTGGCAGCACGAACTACATTGGTCTCGCCTGGTGCGCGGGTAACATGACTGCCGTCGGTGGCGTCATCACCTGCGATGGCTCGACGATGGGTAATGTAGTGCAGACTGACTCGCTCGTGGCGAATGTCGCCTTCCGAGTTGAGCAGGCGCGCAATAATCCGAACTTCTCCTGCGCGCGCGTCGTTCGCCGCGATGACTTGGCTGAGAATCTTACCGAGCTTGGTGCTGCACCGTCCAGCTGGCTTTTCTGGAATGACACAAATGATACGGTCATGACACTAAACCAGTTCAGCGGGACGGGCGGCGTGAATGACATCGTCGCTGGGCCGGACTCGGTTGGCGCCGCACAAATGACCCTCGATACGGGTGTCAATCCGCGCTACAATATCGCAACCTACAAGTACAAGGACGTGAAGCTTTCGGATATCGGTAGCCTCAAGTATCGAATCTACGACGATTCAGTCTCGTCCGAGACGCCGTTCTTGCACTTCAATGTTGACTTCAACAACTCTGACACCTGGCAGCGCCGTCTCGTGATGGTGCCGACCGGTGTGACTGTCGACACCTGGACGACGGTGGACGCGATTAATGGCGGCACGGCGCTCTGGACCTATTCCGGAAATTTCTGGCCGGCAGGCGGATCGGAAACGGGTACGACCCCAGGAACGACTGCCAAGACCTGGGCCTCTATCTTGGCTGACTATCCGAATGCTGAGACTCGCTCAACCGACTCATTCTTTGGTGTCCGTGTCGGGCACCCTGGACCGACCGGCGAGCAGAGCTTCGTCGACTGGATCGAATTTGACGGAGAGACGACCGACTTCGAGAACTAGAGTCTCGCAGTTCCTTGCTCTGCGTCATCCCGAACTTTTCGAGGGATGGCGCGGAGAAATGGAATTGGGTAACCTTTAACACATTTCGTATGGGGCGGATCTTCAAGAGCGCGGCCATCATGCTCATGGTCGCAGCGGGGTTGGCGGGCGGAACATACTCGTTTTTTGCCGATACCGAGCAGTCGGTCGGCAACACCTTCACAGCGGGCGCGATCGATCTCCGGGTCGATCACTCGAAGCAGGTTTACAATGGCGTCGACTGCAAGACCTGCAGCGTCAGTATTGTCAGCAACACCGACAATCGCGTCATCAAGAAGGACGGAATCAGTATTGTTCCGTACAGTGCATTCCTCTCGCCGGTGGCTGGCGACTGGACGACCCTCGCCGGGGCGAATTGGATCTGGGGTGCCGAGGGCTTGGCTTCGGGCGATGATCGCACAGAGTATACTTTCGAGAATACCTTTACCTGGTTCGGGCCAGTCGTCGGGGCGACGCTCGACCTCTCGCTCACGGGCGACGACAATTACAAGGTCTATGTGAACGATCAGCTCGTCGGTCAAGATTTGACCGGGGCTGTCTGGCAGGATGTCGATACCTATACGAGTTTTGAATCAGCCATCGTGCAGGGGGAAAACAAGATCACTTTTGTCGTGAAGAATAGCGAAGGATTCTGGGCGGGACTTCTCTATAAACTTACAATTAACGGGAACTGTGGCGATGAGTATTTCCGAACTCACTGTCGTCTCTGGGATGAGAAGGACCTTGGCGTGGGTGATGTTTTCTTCAACTTCGATGATGTTAAGCCGGGCGACCGGGGGACCAATGTTATTTCTCTGCATGTCGACTCGAACGACGCTTGGGCCTGCATGAGTACGGCCAATGAGCAGGATCTGGAGAATGTAGCGAATGAGACGGAACTCGTCATTCCTGATACGACCACGGGCGTCGGCCCGACCGATGGAGAACTCTCGCCTTTCCTGAAGGTATTCCTTTGGTGGGATACCGATGGTGATGGCACCTATGACCTCGGCGAGGACTCTATCGCGACGACAGACTTTGGAACGCTCGGTACGGTTGCGCTCGCCGATTCCACAACGGGGAGCGGTCCGATTGCTGGTGGTACAACTCAGAATCTCGGCCTTTTCTGGTGTGCCGGGACCCTTGCCCCACCGGTAGCTGGCAATGTTTTCGTTTGCGACGGCCAGTCGATGGGCAATATTGCTCAGACCGACCGATATATCACGGATCTCGTTTTCTCTGCTATCCAACAGCGCAACAATACGGATTACACCTGCAGTATCGAAGAGGAGAATGTGGTCCGAGAAGATGTGTAGGAGGGTCTACACCACCGGAATTGGTTTGGCCGTAGCAACTCGCTTGTGTAAATCAGCTGCCCTATGTGGAGAATAGGAAAAAGTCTCTTCGTGGTGCTCCTCATGGCGACAATCGCCGGCCGGGGGACCTCTTCCTTTTTCTCCGATCGCGAATCTTCGCTTGGCAATACCTTCACCGCTGGCTCGATCGATCTTCGGGTCGACAATACGACTCACTACAACGGACTGGTCTGCCAGGATGGCGAATGGGTCTGTCACCCGTGGGCGGATGCCGTTGTGAAAGAGAATCAGGGGAAACGCAAGAATGGCTCAGCGGTGCTGCCTGAACGGAGCGATGCCGGCGTCGCGCTCGGCGTGGCAGAGACTAGTGGCGCCACATCCGATTCGCCCGTTGTCACGGGTTCGTTCTATTCGCTCGGCTTTGGCGGTTCGGTCGTGCTCCGGTTCAACAATCTCATTCTGAACGACATTGGAGACGATGTCCGCGTCTACGAGGTGACTGGCGGGAGCTATCCGGATGAGAAGGCAAGCGTCGAGGTGAGTCAGGACGGCGTGACCTGGACACTCCTCGGGACGGCGACGCGCGACGATGACTTCGATCTTGGTGCGCTCCCGTGGGCGATGTATGTCCGCATCACGGATACGAGCTCGACCGGCGCTTTCGAACCGACGGCCGATGGATTTGATCTGGATGCTGTCAAAGCGCTTCATTGTGGATCGGATCCGAATCTTTCGGGCGAATCGTGCGAGGGACTGAGCTGGACAGAGACCAACCTCGAGACCGGCATCCATCGTTTCTTCGACTTTGACGATATCAAACCCGGGGACCGGGGCGTAGATACTGTTTCGCTCCATGTCTATGATAACGATGCCTGGGGGAGAATGGTGGTCGCCGTGACCAAGGATACGGACAA
>CAZTYU010000002.1:22083-24608 GCA_964617535.1 uncultured Bdellovibrionales bacterium
CGATCTCGGGCGCGGTCCAGCTTTTCACGGTCCGTTCTGGATCGATGGAGCCGGCCATACCGACAGGAAGTCTCATCTTCGTCCGTCCGTCCACTGAGTACGCGCCCGGTGATATCATCACGGTCCGGACGGGTGATCGGAAGACGGTAACTCACCGGATCGTCGAAGTGCTCTCGACGGATGTCGGCCTTGCTTACCACACCAAGGGTGATAACAACGAGGAGGCTGACCCGGTTGAGACTCGGTCGACAGATGTCATAGGGAAAACGCTGTTGATCGTTCCGTATCTTGGCTATCCGGTGGCCTATGCCCAGACGCGGACGGGATTTTTGACGCTGATTTTCATTCCGGCGCTTCTCATTATTCTGAGCGAACTTGTTACCATTGTGCAGGAAGCGCGACGAATCTTCCGGAAGAAACGCTCAGTCCAACCGGAAAAGAGTCAGGTTGTTGTCGCGAGAAACATCGTTTTCTCACAGTCAGCTCGACTGGTGACGGAGCCGCCGGTTCGGTCACACTCCTTCCCGTCAGCCGTTCCGTCTCGCCGAAAAATCGTTTGAGCAAAAGTAGTATTTGTATGAGAAAAAATTCCTTCCCACGACATCGGTCCTGGCTGGTCATCGGAGCCATTGCTGTTTTGGCGGTGGCAGCGGTCAGTTCGCGGGACACATGGGCGACCTACACTTCGCAGGCGGTTTCTGGGAAAAATATCATGCGCGGCGGCAGTATCGAGCTTTCCGTGTCACCGGAAGTTCTCCCTGACAGCCACCGAGTCACGCTCGCGGCTGGTTCGAAGCGCTCCTATGGCATAACAGTGAAGAATGACGGCCGCAATGCTCTCGGATATCGGTCGAGGTTCATCGCAGATGGCGATCCTGATTTCTGTGAAGTACTCCATCTGACGGCCAGGCGTATGGATGAAGACGTGTATGCCGGCCGACTCCTTGATTTTGAGTACACATCAGAAGTTCCGCTCGAGCGCCATCAGACGGACAAGTGGCAATTTTCGATTGGAATACCGGAATCCGTTTCTGGATTTGGCGGGTCGGCAACCTGCGATTTACGTTGGCGTGCGGATGCATGGCAAAATCGTTTTCTTGCACTCGGTATGGGCTGGTATGATGGAGTAGAGGGCGGGGTATTTGCTCTGAGCATCGAGCCTGACCAGGATTCGGCGATCCTAGAGGTGCAAAAGTCGACTCTTCCCGATTCGCTGCCGGTCGTTCCGGTAGCGAGCGAGACGGTTATCACGGATGATCCGTTTGTGCCGATCGTAGAACTCTTTCCTGATTCTGAAATAACGCCACCCACAACGACAGCTGAGATTACAGGTGAAGTTAAGGGAATAGAATAATCAAGAAACCAAAATCATGTTAGACCAAGAAACATCGGAAGCGCTGAAGAAACTCGACGAAAAGATCTCCAGGGTCTATAACTCGGTGGAGCGGACGAGGAAATATATGCTGTGGAGCCTCATCATGCAGGTAGCAGTGGTGCTCCTTCCGCTCGTCGTCCTCATGCTCGCAGTGCCATTCATCCTCTCGAGCCTGTCGAATATCTCGAATCTGTACCAGGGACTATAAAATCACTCATGACTTTGAAAAAGAACCGCCCGGGGGCGGTTTTTGTATGTAAAGTAAACTTGACATAGAAAAACGTGGGTATAGAATAGCTATGTAAAGCCTGTTTTACATCGTATATGGAAGGAACGGTCGAAAACGGAATTGAGCGTCTCCGGCGCGAGCGTGGCCTGACGCAGGAAGCGCTGGCCGAGGCGGTCGGCGTCACACGTCAGACAGTCATCGCGCTCGAAAAGGGGAATTATGTGCCATCAGTACTTCTCGCGCTCAGGATCGCGCGCTGTTTCGGGCGGCCAGTCGAAGAAATCTTTAAAGTCAAACTATGAAATTTTTCTCGCGGATTTTTTCAGAGACGTTTGTGGCGGTGGCACTCATCGTGGTTCTGGTCTGGTTCGTTAATCCGTTTCACTTCTGGATGACGGACGCATTCCATATGTCACTCCTCGGCGTGATCGTTGCACTCTTTGCCGTTTTTGCCATGTTCCTGTGGCGCGAGGATGTAGCGGACGAACGGGAGGAAATGCATCGCTATATCGCGACCCGGTTCGCCTATGCGGCGGGTGGCGGCGTGCTCCTCGTTGGGATTGTCGTCCAGGCATTTGCTCATGCGGTGGATCCGTGGATGCCGCTGGCGCTCGTCGGCATGGTCTTGGCCAAGATCGCTGGCCGCTGGTATGCGGCCCGCTACTGTTAGCTGTTGGACGAGGACATCGGAATTAAACAGATATGAAAACGGAAGGAGGTGAACGAATATGAATAAAGTAATTGGGATAGTCCTTCTCCTCGTGGTCGTCGTCTTTGGCGGCTGGTGGCTGTCATCGAAGCCCTCTGCAGATGATCAGGCGATGATGGATAGCAAGTCCGTGATGGAGACGAAGCCGGCTATGGAAAAAGATGCCATGGCAAAAGACCCTGCTCCGAAGACGGACGATGCCATGATGAAGA
>CAZTYU010000002.1:24708-37110 GCA_964617535.1 uncultured Bdellovibrionales bacterium
CGTCTTGCCTCGTTCGGCGGGCGCTTTACCGGCAGTCACGGATCGGGCTTCGGCGGAGGATTTGTCACGGGGTTTGCGCTTGGGCTCGTCTGGTCGCCTTGTGCGGGACCCATCCTCGCGACGATAGCGACGCTCGCAGCAACGCAGGCGGTGAGTTTCCAGGTGGTGATGGTCGCATTCGCTTTCGTTCTCGGGGTGGCGCTCCCGCTCTATGTTTTGGCGTTTCTCGGGCAGCGGATACTGGTCAAAACGCGGCTATTTTCTCGGTATACGAGGCTGATTCAGGCCGGTTTTGGAATGATCATGATCCTCGCAGCACTCGCTATCTATACCGGTTTCGACAAAACCCTTCAGACGCGTCTCCTCGATACGTTTCCTGGATACGAGCGTTTCCTGAACGGGTTTGAACAGAACTCGGCCGTCCAAGAGGAGCTCGATGCACTCAAGGGAATTGGCGGATCTGCGGCGCTGCCGAGTCGGCCAGGAAAAACTTCGGGAAAAGAGAGTCGCCTACAGAATTATGGTCCGGCGCCGGAGATCGTCGGCATCGAGGATTGGCTCAATGTCGAGACAGGACTCCGTCTCGCGGATCTTCGGGGCAAAGTGGTGCTCATCGACTTCTGGACCTACAGCTGCATCAACTGCATCCGCACGCTGCCGCATGTGACGGGCTGGTATGAGAAATATCGGGACCAGGGGTTTGTCGTGATCGGCGTCCATACGCCGGAATTCGCGTTCGAGAAAAAGACGGCCAATGTCGCCGAAGCGATAGAGCGTCATGGTATCCGCTACCCAGTCGCTCAGGACAATGACTATGCGACCTGGCAGGCATACTCGAATCGCTATTGGCCCGCGCACTACCTCGTCGATGCTACAGGAAACATCCGCGAATACCATTTCGGTGAGGGAAACTATGTCGAAACCGAGGCGGCTATCCGTGCCCTCCTCGAAGAGGCGGGCCAGTCGGTGGATGCCGAACTGTCTGCTGCGTCAGAGGCGTCCAGGTCACTCGGCCCACGGACGCCGGAAACGTATCTCGGCAGCGATCGGGCGGATCGCCTCGCTTCGCCGGAATCAGTGACTGGAGTCGAACAGACATTTTCCGACGGGACACTTCTTCCTGATCATTTTTCGCTAGCTGGCCGCTGGCGGATCGATAGCGAGCGCGCTGTAGCGATGGGTGACGCGCGCCTGACCCTGCGCTTCCGAGGAGAGAAGGTCCATCTCGTCCTGTCGCCCCCGGCCTCTGGCGGCGGGCTGGTGAAGGTGCGGCTCGACGGGAACTCGATCGCGGACAGTCTGGCCGGCCGCGACGTCAGCGCCGGAGCGCTCCGCGTTTCCGAGTCGCGCCTCTACGATCTCGTCGATCTTCGGGGTGAGCCTGGCGAGCACGTGCTCCAGCTAGAATTTGAAACCCCAGAAACCGCTGCCTATGCCTTCACCTTCTCTTGATATGGGTGAGCCGTCACGTGTTAAAATAGGAGTGTAAAGAGTAACTTCACGCCTATGACGAGGTTCTTCCAGAAGGGTGTCGAGATCGACGAACGAACGAATGAGTATATCGAGAAGCGGCTCGAGCGGATCGCGAAACTGGTCGATCCAGCAACGCAGTTTGAAGTCGAGGTGGATCGCGACAAGAAGGGGAAATTCCGCGTTGAGGTCATGGTAAAGACGCCACATAATCTCTACCGCGCCGAGGATGTGTCGGAAAGCGTCGAGGGATCGGTCGATATCGCGATCGATGAACTTGAAGCTCAGCTTGCCAAGAACAAAGGCAAGAGCCGGGACCTGAAGCGCCGAGGACTCCGCTCGATCAAAAAGAAGCTGGTTGTTGACGAAGCGGCTCGGTTTTAAGGTAGCCTTTCTTCCATGGATTCATTTTTCTCGGATTTGGGGCGCGAACTCATCTGGCTCGATCCGAGTGCGGTCGGTCTTGTCATCGCGCTTTTCGTCGCAGCCCTGGCTATCGCTCTCTATCTCTACCTCCGTGATCGGCAGGCGGGGCTTGTCTGGCGAATCAAGGCGAGCGTCATATCGGCACTCATCTCGGGGACGGTCGCGGCGCCTTTTCTCTATCTCCTGTCCAATTGTTTGGGTGTCTGCGGGCTATAAAAAGGGTGAAAAATCCCTTTTGACCCCTCACTTTTTCTCTGATAAAATGGCTCTACTCGGGCTATTTTTTCTTTTTGTCTCTTATGTCTTTCTTCCAGAAACTTTTCGGCTCCAATGAGCGTGAAATCGCTCGCGTCCGGCCGCTTGTGGATACGATCAATAGCCATGATGGAGCGATCGCAGCGCTCTCGGACGATGCGCTGCGAGCCAAGACGAACGAATTCCGGACCCGTATCGCTGGCGGCGAAGCGCTCGATGCTATTCTCCCCGAAGCCTATGCCGTCGTCCGCGAAGCCGCGCGTCGCGCCATCGGGGAGCGTCACTACGATGTGCAGCTTATCGGCGGTATCGTGCTCCACCGCGGTACGATCGCCGAAATGAAGACGGGTGAAGGCAAGACGCTCACGTCGACGCTCCCGATCTACCTGAACGCGATTGCGGGTAAAGGCGTGCATGTCGTCACGGTGAACGACTACCTCGCGAAGCGCGATGCGAACTGGATGGGCCGGGTGTATCACTTCCTCGGTCTTTCGACTGCCTGCATCCTCGGACAGGGGGCTTCATATCGTTTCGAACCGAAGACGACTGACACGGATGCAGTTTCGGTCGAGATGGAAAACCTGGTTCCGATCAGTCGCCGAGAGGCTTACGCTGCCGACATCACCTATGGGACGAACAACGAGTTCGGCTTCGACTATCTCCGCGACAATATGGTCGCCAGCCTCGATGATAAAGTCCAGCGCGAACTGAATTTTGCGATTGTCGACGAGGTGGACTCTATTCTCATTGACGAAGCCCGGACGCCGCTCATCATTTCCGCTCCCGATACCGAATCGACCAAACTGTATGAGCGCTTTGCGGGGATCGTCCCGCGGCTCAAAGCAGAGGAGGACTATACGATCGATGAAAAGATGAAAGTCGTGACGCTCACCGACGCTGGTATCGAACATGTCGAGAAACTCCTCGGCATGGAGAACATCTACGCGTCCGGCAATGTCCAGTACGTTCATCATCTGGAACAGTCGCTCAAAGCGCATATCATCTTCAAACTTGACCGTGACTATGTCGTGAAAGATGGCGAGGTGATTATCGTTGATGATTTCACGGGCCGGCTCATGCCAGGGCGTCGCTATAGTGAAGGTCTCCATCAGGCGATCGAAGCCAAAGAGCATGTCGCCGTCCAGCGCGAAAGCCGGACGCTCGCGACCATCACGTTCCAGAACTATTTCCGCCTCTACAACAAGCTCGCCGGTATGACGGGTACGGCCTCGACCTCCGCCGAGGAATTCGCCAAGGTGTACAAGATCGATGTGACCGAGATCCCGACGCATCGGCCCATGGTACGCCGTGACCTGCCGGATGTCATCTACAAGACCGAGGTCGCGAAGTTTAATGCGATCGCCGCGAGAGTGAAAGAGGTTCACGCGACTGGCCAGCCGGTACTCATTGGTACGATCGCGATCGAGAAGTCCGAGTATCTCTCGGCGCTGCTCACCCGCGAGGGCGTGCCGCATCAAGTTCTGAATGCCAAGAATCACGAGCGCGAGGCGCAGATCGTGGCTGGCGCTGGGCAGCGGGATGCCGTTACTATCGCGACGAACATGGCGGGCCGCGGTACCGACATCAAGCTGGGCGAGGGCGTAAAGGAGCTCGGCGGACTCATGATCATCGGCAGCGAACGGCATGAAGCGCGGCGTATCGACAATCAGCTGCGCGGCCGGGCGGGCCGACAAGGCGATCCGGGTGTGTCGCAGTTCTATGTCTCGCTTGAGGACGAACTGATGCGGCGTTTCGGTGGCGACCGGATGAAAAATATGATGACTTCCTTGGGCCTGCCGGACGATGAAGCGATCGAGAATGGGCTGGTGTCCAAAACGATCGAGAGCGCGCAGTCCAAAATCGAAGGCTACAACTTCGACATCCGGAAACATGTCTTGGACTATGACGACGTCATGAATAAGCAGCGCGAAGTCGTATACAAGAAGCGCGTCGAGTGGCTCAAGACGACGGAATACCGCGATACGACGCTCGATCTCGTCGCGGACGAATTCGAGCGTGTGGTCGGTTTTCATACGGCCGGGGACGAGGGTGAATGGAACATCGTGGACATCGTCGGCGAGGCGAACGCTCTTTTCTCCGAACTCGATGACAAGGCGGCCGTGACAAAACTCGAGAGCATCCGTGACGACCGCTCCCGCACCGAACCGGAAAAGAAATCCGCCATCCAGGAGTATCTCGTCGGCGAAGCGAAACGCGCCTATGCCGGCAAAGAAGCAGTAATCGGCAAAGAAGACTGGAACAAGCTTCAGCGGCTTCTCCTTCTCCAGTCGCTCGATACGCTCTGGATGAATCATCTCGACGAAATCGACTATTTGCGCCAGGGCATTGGCCTCCGCGGGTATGGTCAGCGCGACCCACTCATCGAGTACAAGCGCGAGGCGTATGATCTCTTCGTGGGACTCATGGATGCGGTCCGGAAGACCTACCTCGTTTCGCTTTTCAAGATCACACCGCTGCACCCGGGCGTCACTTCATCTGTCCCACGGGCCGTCGAGTACAAGGGCGCAAGCGAGAATATCGAGCAGTTCGCGGGTGTTAGTCCGGAGGGGAAAGAACAGAAAGTGAAGCCATCCGAACCGCAGGCACCGATCCATAATGCTGACATGGTTGGTCGCAACGACCCTTGTCCCTGCGGGAGCGGCAAGAAATACAAGAAGTGCCACGGGGCATAAAGACTAGCGTCATGGAACAGGCAGTCTTCGAAAAAGAGCTCGCGATGTGTCGGAAGCTTCATCATGAGAAGAAGGGCTGCAGTTGGGGAAAATGCGCAACCTGCGGCGTGATACCGGCGCTCTACAAGCTGCACCAAGGGGTGCTGCTCGAGAAGGAGGATGAGATCAGGAAGGTAAAGGAGGAAGTCTTTGGGGAGCCGATATGAAAACTCTCACTAATCTGCTCTCGTTTACGAAATTGCTCAACGAACTCCAAAGAGTGGAGCGTGTGATCCGTGTCCGGGGAAGCGAGCGTTGGGAGAATGACCAGGAACACTCGTATGTCCTCGCGATGCTCGCGTGGTATATCCTCGACACGGGAAACTTCGCCCTCGATCGGGACAAGGTTTTCCGCTATGCACTCGCTCACGACCTCGTCGAAGTCTACGCTGGCGACACCTACATTTACACCGAGGATGCAGCACTGCTCGCCTCGAAACCGGAGCGGGAGCGTCTGGCGGCCGAGCGTCTCCTCGCCGAATTTCCTGAGATTCCCGAGATGCATGCGGCGATCAGTGGGTATGTGGCCAAGGAGGATGCTGAGAGCCGCTTCGTCTATGCACTCGACAAGATTGAGCCGGTCTTGAAAGTCTATCTCGACGGTGGCCGGACATGGAAGGAAAAGAATATCACGCTCGATATGCTCTATCAGCACAAGAAAGATAAGGTCGCGCTTTCGCCTGAGATAAAACCATATTTTGACGAAGTGATGGATCTCCTGCGGAGAGAAGAAAAAGAGCTTTTCGGTTAGAATGAAAAACACAAGAAACGTATGAATTTCTGGGAACAATTTTGGCCGCAGTTTGCCGGTGGGCTGGCCTCGGGCGTTGTTCTCGCCGGCCTCGGCTATGTCATCGGCTATCTGACGCGCAATCGTATCGCACGAGCTATCCATCGCTCCCTGAAAAAGATCGAAAATGCCGAAAACCAATAGATCATCCATGCGCCGCTCGTTTTCCGTTCTGTTTTGGTTTCTGTTTTTCTTCGTTCTCGCCACATTTGTGGGCGGGGTCGGGAGTTTCGAAAAGTGGCGACAGGCGCCGGTAACCGCCACGCTTGAACGGGACGCTCTGTCGGGCCCGCGCGACAGCATCGTCATTGATTTTTCCCGGGCCATCCGGGAGGCGAGTCTTGCTGGAAAAATCATGCTCTCACCAGCGATCCCGACCACCATCGAATGGCATGATTTCGGCAAACGGCTCGTCATCACCCCGGAGGGGAACTGGCCAGTCGATACGCGCTACCAGCTTGTTATCGGACAGGGCAGCACATCCTTTCTCGCTCGGACACCGATTTTTTCCTTTGCCTTCGAATCACCGCGTCTGCCACGCATCGTTTCGGTGGTGCCATCCGATCAGGCGACTGATGTGCTCCTCGGCGTCGAAGACCCGATCCGAGTAGAATTCGACCGTTCGGTGAAGGATTTCTATGTCGATTTCCAGCTCGATCCGGCAGCCGAAGTCGTCTATCAGAATAATCCCGAGAAGACGGTGTTCGAAATCCTGCCATCGGCCGACCTTGAAGCGGAAAAACGCTACCGGCTTTCTGTCCGCGCACACTGGCGGAATGATGGCGGTGAGTACCACGATCTTGGCACGACGAGCTTTACGACGCTTCCGCCTCGTCCGACTGTGGCGAGTCGCGACTTCGCTGCTCGGGTCGCTGAAGCCAAGCGTTTTACGCGAGCGAAACGGACCGAGGGAAAATACATCGATGTGAACATCGCGACTCAGGTCATGACGCTCTTCGAGGATGGCCGGGCGGTTGATGCCTACATGATTTCTTCGGGCAAGCGAGGCATGGATACGCCCAAGGGCGATTTCGCGATAGAGAATAAAGCCGCCCGTCCCTGGTCCAAACGGTACAGCCTTTACATGCCGTACTGGCAGGCGATCACGCCGGACGGTCTCTACGGTATCCACGAGCTTCCCGAGTGGCCGGGCGGATACAAGGAGGGTGCAAACCATCTCGGCACGCCAGTCTCCCATGGCTGTATGCGGCTCGGTGTCGGTCCAGCGAAGCGTGTCTATGAGTGGGCGCCGGTAGGCACGCCGGTAGTGATATACTAGCGGTATGAATCGAAAGCTCCTGACGCTCGTGCTCGTCATCCGCGGCAAAGAGGTGCTTCTCGGAATGAAGAAGCGCGGGTTTGGTGCGGGCCGCTGGAATGGTTTTGGCGGAAAAGTCCACGAGGGGGAGTCGATAGAAGTGGCCGCTCGCCGCGAGACAGAGGAAGAGTGCGGCATTCAGGTTGCAGCGCTCGAAAAAGTCGGTATCCATGAATTCGAGTTCGCGCATGACCCGGGGAATATCCTCGAGGTGCATACCTTTCGGGCCGACACTTGGAACGGCGAGCCGGTTGAGACAGAGGAGATGAAGCCGGCTTGGTATCCAATTGATAAGATCCCATACGATGAGATGTGGCCGGATGATCGCTATTGGATTCCAATCTTTCTCGAAGGAAAGAAATTCCGTACCCGCTTTCTCTTCGGCGAGGGTGATAGCGTGCTGAAACAGGAAATACGGATCGTTGATACATTGTAGGAAAGAAAAAAGCGCTGCCGGTGAATGGAAGCGCTCGAAGGTGCTGCTTTGGGCCTAGTGGTGGTCATGCTCGCAGACATGATGCCAGGGCTTGTTCTCGTTCTTGGTTGAACCGAACGCCATCCGGGCGGCATAGATCATCCGCCACCAGACGAGGACGACGATACCGATCGCTGCCCAAGCGTCAGCGAGCGGCACGCCGAGGAATGCTGCGGCAGCCGTCCCGATAATCGCCGCGAGGCTGCCGGCGACATCGGTCACGATGTGGAGCGTCTGTCCCCAATGGGTTAGGTTGCGGTGTTCGTCTGGCGCGCTGAAATGAATCCGGAGCTGCCAGAGATTCATGATGAGCGAAAAGATGGCGACCGCAACCGTCCAGCCAGTGAGGCCATCTACTTCCTGGCCAGTGATGCGGCGGACCGCTTCGTAGGCCATGAATGCCGTCGATGCTCCGATGAGCACGAGGCTCGCGGCGAAGCCGATCTTGCGGATTCGCACCGGGTCACGGATGAGGCGCGCGCGTCTAGCCACAAATGCGTTGAGGAGGTTTTCGAACACGTCGAGGAGCGTGTGGACCGCGTCGGTCGCGAGAGCGAGGCTACCAGCGTATGCGCCGGCCGAGAGTTCAACGAGGGCAGTCGCGAGGGAAAGAGGAACGAGCCGCAGGTAGCGATCCTGCTCGCTCGTATCATGGGCATGAAGAGACATCGGAGGCCTCCAGAATTGTCAAAGAAGATTGGTCAGAGTATGGCCGAGGGCAGCCCGTCTGTCAAACAAAAAAGCCCGGCTGGTAGTGCCGGGCGGAAGAGGATCAGAGCTTTTCAATTTCCTTCAGATCACGATCGGGGAGGTAAAGGATAAGGAGTCCGATAATGACACCCGGGATGGCCGTCCAGAAATGGCTGCCGGCAAAGAAGAAATTATCGACGCCATCGAGAAGGTGCCAAATTCCACGCCACACGAGGACGAGTCCAATGACGGTGGCGAGATTGCGTGCGAGATACTGCGGGGTGATCCGATGCATAGGGGTAATGACCGAGTGATTACCTCCCCAGTATACCGGATGATCCGTCCAGCTGGTAGCTTGCCTTTTCGTGTTTTTCGCTCTATACTGCCGTTGTTTTGACTCATTCGGGCCCGTAGTTAAGTGGTACAACGCTGCATTCGCATTGCAGAGGCGCGAGTTCGATTCTCGCCGGGTCCACATTTTTCCCTAGCAGATTCGGTCTTTGCGAGAGATCAAAGACGGGGTTTAGCAGTGGTTCAAAAAGAAGAAAAACGAAAACACAATGTCGGTATGATCGGATTTATCCTTACGGCAGTTGGTACGAGTGCCGAGGAAATTGGGATCGCTTTTGGAAAGCGAAATGTGCAATTAAAGCGGCTCGGCCCCTACGGGATGATGGCGCTCCACGCGATTGTCTCCGTGCTGATATTTCTCATGACGGTGCTCATCTGGCCGGGTTCGTTCGTTTTCTCCTCTCTTTCTCTGCCGTTTTTTCTCGCGCGCGCGTTTTTTGAGGTCTTGCAGATGTACATGTCGACTCAGGCGCTCATCCGTTCTGATAGGACGACCTTTTCATTTGTGCGCACATTGACCATACCACTCCTTTTGCTTGTCGATGTGTTTCTTGGTTATGCGCTCTCGCTGCCCCAAATCGCCGGCATTGTCATACTAACGCTCGCTATCTTGGGAATTTTCTCGGGCAAGCAGTTCTCCAAAGCAGGGATCGGATATGTGCTCTTCTCCGCTATCAATGCGGTCATTACCATCTCGCTGTTCAAATACAACATCGCTCATTTCAACTCTATTGCTGCCGAACAGCTGGGCATCCTCTCGATCCTGGCACTCTATGCCATCATTGGCCGGTATGTGTCCAGCGAGCCGAATCCGTTCCCGCTGATTTTTCGCGATCGGAAAATTTTTCTGCAGGTTATTTCTGAAAGCATCGGCGGCGTTCTCCAGAGTTTCGCTTTCCTCTTTTTGCCACCCTCAATTCTCATCGCGGTAAAACGCTCGACATCGGTGTTCTGGTCGCTCATTTCGGGACGCTTCTTTTTTCATGAGCAGCACCTCCTCTGGAAGGGTGTGACCGTTACGATGCTCATAGTGAGCCTCGTGCTGCTCGTTACCGGCGTTGAGTGAACTCGGCCTGTTCCGGTACGCGGTAGATCATGTGGGAAGCGGAGCCCCATTCGATGCGGAGATGTGTCCGGCTGAATTCGACGAATTCGCGGATTTTTTTCGTGAAGGTCGGACGACTTGTGCCCTCATACTCGCTCATGAGGCTTTTGGAGAAGAAAACATGGCGGATGCCGAGCCGCCTAAGAGCTTCCAGTGTGCCATCAGGCCCGTAGCGATTGAACAGGCAGGAGAAGGCCTCGAGATGAGTGTCCATGTAGGCTCTGCGGTCACTATTTCGGATGCCGTACCAATGCCGGGAGCCGGTGACGAGTATCCGCGCTTCCGGATCCCGATTCAGGATTTCCATCGAGGCCAGGTAGCCCGGAAAAACCGACTCTCCGTACTCTCGGGCGGAAATATCGCCGGCAGCATAGCGGAGCCGCGGTTCGGAGCCACCAAATTTCATCCGGACGAGCGTATTTCCGATAATACCCAGGACGATGAGGGCGGCGATACACCAGAAGAGCAGTCGTTGTTTTTCGGCCCGTTCGAGTACCAGGGCGACGAGGAGTGCCAGAATGGGAAAAATGGGATAGAGGTACCAGACCACATGTTCGGCATAGATGCCCCAGAGGATGATTGCTCCGGCGGCGGTAACGACGAGGAGCGTGATCGGTTTCGCCGTTTGCGCTAGCCATTCACGTGGCGTACGGAAAGAGAGGAGGAGACCGAGGGGGAGGAGGGCAAGGTAGAGGAATCCGAACTCGGTCGCAAACAGGCTGACATAGCGGTTCATGGTGAAACGCCAGGGAGCCATGAAGATTTCGCTTAGGCCCCAGCCTGGTTCGGGATCAAAACGGAGCATGTCTTCGTTCTGGCCGAGGAATGAGCACTTCTGGCCGGATCCCCACAGCTCTTTGGTGAGGGCTTCACCGAGGGTAATCTCAGTTTTGGGGTGGAGGTAGGCGGCAGCTCCCATGAGTTCTTTGTGTAGGAACCACGGTGCGAAAGCGAGCGCGAAGAAAAGCGCGCTGAAGAGGGCTGTCCGCATTGTTCTCAGCCAGCTAAGCTTATTTTTCCAAACCATGTAGAGGAATCCGATCGCAAGTCCGGGAGCGAATATCGCCCCGGTCAGCTTCGTGCCGATGGCGAGGCCGAGAGCGAAACAGGCGAAATAGAAAAACAGCAAATGCTTTGAACGGTCCGCCTCGACCAGGAACCAAACGAGGGCGACGGTGATTGGTAGGAGGAATGAGTCTGGTTTTGTCTCCAGGATGGTGAGTGCCGGTCCCATCGGCATCGAGAGAAAGATCGCCGCTGCGGTAACTCCGACCCGTGGACCGAAGAGCGCGCGGCCAAAGAGAAAAATGAAGAGCGTGCTGACGAGGAGTCCGTAGGCGCCAAGGGAAAGAGCGAGAGTTTGCTGCCCTGATTCGCCAGTTGCAATTCCGATCCCGACCGCGAGAAGCTCGAAGTTGTAGTACAGCGCTCCGTCGGGAAGCGATTGCCGTTCCGTCATGAGTACGACACGGCTCATGTAGTGGGTCATGTCGTCATAGCCGATCGGTATCGGCCGGATCGTTTCGGTGATATTGAAAGCGACGAGAAAGAGGAGGAGCGCGGCAATAAATGCGGTGAATGGATTCTTCAGGGAAGGGCATTCGACGTTCTCTAGGCACCAGCGCCCGAAGGCGATGAGGTTTCGCCGATCAAAGAAGAGGACAGTGGCAGCAGTAAAGAGGAGTGCTCCGGTGTTGAGGAGGCCGATCCAGTGATAGAGAATAAGGATTCCGACCCAGACGCCGATGCCGATAACGAATCGGAGCGCGAAGCGAAGGGCGGAATCAGCCGGACTGACCTCGCCCGTAAGACGGGTAAGTCGGAGTGCTAGGCTGCCGGTTGAAGAAAAAAGAGCCGTCAGCACTATGAAAAGAGCGAGTACGGAAAGAATCATCTTTCCGAAAGCAATGTGCGCGGCGATTATTCCTTGCTCGGAGAGAATCGGCGTACCGGTGAGAAATATCGGGCGGAGGAAAGTCTCTGCATCAAAGATGATAAAAATGGCGGCGATGAGCGCGCCGAAGAGCGCGAGCGGCGAGAGGCGAAGCGGCGCCGGGGAGCGCGATACAAGAAATGCCGCCCCGCTTGCGATAGCGCCATAGACCGCGAACGGAAAGGCGATCCAAAGCCAATAGTCACCAGTCGTGACAATATGATAGCGCAGCCAATAGTTCGCTACGACGATAGAAAAACCCGAGAAGACGAGGGTAAGGAGGAGGGAAAACATGCCGGTGTTCGATAGAGTGCTCGGAGATTGACGGGGGCACGGTAATCGCGCTAGTCTAGCCCTGCCAATCGGGCTAATCAAGCAAACTTTTGGCTTAGAATAGCACATTCCCAATCAACTCCCAACCAATTGGAGCACCTCATGACCAAGCGTCATTTCATGGAGCTGTACCGCGCCCGTGCCGCTCTCGGCAATGCGGTCTGCGTCGGGCTCGACCTCGATTTCGAGCAGTTCCCCGAGTATCTGAAGCACCGCAAGGCGGAGCCCGAGACCCGTCTCTACGACTTCGCCGAGGGCATCGTCGAGAAGACGCACGACATCGCGCTGCTGGCCTACAAGCCGAACATCGCCTTCTACGAGGCACATGGTCGGGCCGGCCTGTCCGCACTCGCCCGCATCATCGCCTACATCCACGAGGCAGTGCCGGACGTGCCGGTCATCCTCGACAACAAGCGCGGCGACATCGGGAACACCAACCTGGGCTATGTCCGCTCCGCGTTCGAGCTCTTCGGAGCGGACGCGGTCACGGTGTCGCCGTACCTCGGCGCTGAAGCGCTCCGGCC
>CAZTYU010000002.1:37210-68685 GCA_964617535.1 uncultured Bdellovibrionales bacterium
GCTCTACCAGTACGTCGCTGCACAAGTCGTCCGTCACTGGAACAAGCGCGGCAATTGCGGTCTCGTCGTCGGTGCCACCTATCCCGCAGAGCTGGCTCAGGTGCGTCAGATCGCCCCTGACCTGCCCTTCCTCATCCCGGGGATCGGCGCCCAAGGTGGTGACGTCGAAGCGACCGTCAGGAACGGCCGCGACGCGAACGGCCACGGCATGATCATCAACTCGTCCCGCGGCATCATCTACGCCGAGGATCCGCGCGCCGAAGTGCTCCGTCTCGACGGCCTCATCCGTCAGTACGCAACCGCCTGAACAAGGCAGAAGGAGAATCTCTCATGGCATCTACCAAGTCTGGGCGCGAGTTCGTCTCGTATGCCCTCTCCATCGGCGCGCTCGAGCTCGTGCCAGCCGGCCGCACGCTCAAGAGCGGGCGCTCGTCGCCCTACTTCTTCAACGCCGGACTCTTCTACACGGCCGAGGCGATGGGCCGGCTCGCCATGAGCTATGCCGAAGCGATCGCTCGGGCCGACGAGGACGATGCACTCATGCCGGATGTCATCTTCGGTCCCGCCTACAAGGGCATCGTCCTGGCGGCGATGACCGCTCACATGCTCGCGGCCGAGTTCACCGGTTACGACGGGATCGCCTGGGCCCATGACCGCAAGGAAGAGAAGGGTCACGGTGACGGCGGCATCCTCGTGGGTGCTCCGCTCCAGGGAAAGCGCGTGATCATCGTCGACGATGTGATCACCGATGGCGCATCGAAGCGGGGTGCTGTGGACCGCATCCAGGGCGCGGGTGGCAAGCCGGTTGCCTGCGTCATCGCTTTCGACCGGCAGGAACGCGGCGCTGATCCGAAGGACCCGCGTCCGTCGGCCGAGCGTTTCCAGGAGGAGTTCGACATCCCGGTGCTCGCCGCGGCGACCCTCGAAGACCTCATCGAAGTCCTGGAACAAGGGCCGGCTGTTCCCAAGGGCGCCGAGACGCTGCCGCTCATCCTCCGCTATCGGGACGAGTTCGGTTTCCGCTAGAGCCGGGCCAGCCCCGGGCTCGACGGGCCTATCAGCCATGCTGATCGGGCCCGTTTTTCTTTTGCTATACTAAGTGGGCTATTTTTTGACGGTATGCCGAAAAAGATCCGGGTCGGTATCCTCTATGGAGGAAAATCGGTTGAGCACGACATCTCCCTGCTTTCTGCAAAGAATGTGGTGGCGGCTTTGGATCGGACTAAATACACGCCCGTGCTGCTCAAGATCGACCGGCGCGGACGTTTTACGGCGCCGCTGGATAATTTTTTCAAGAAAGTAGACGTGGTTTTCCCTATCCTCCATGGACCGATGGGGGAAGACGGAACGGTGCAGGGGATGCTGAAGCTCTCCGGTATCCCGTTCGTCGGTTCGGATGTCTTGGGTTCGGCCATCGGGATGGACAAAGACGTGATGAAGCGGCTTCTCAGAGAAGCGGGATTGCCCGTTGGTCCGTTCCGTGTCGTCCACCAAGGAGAGTCTCCGCCGAGCTATGACGCGCTGGCTCAGACCCTCGGACCGGTGCTGTTCGTCAAGCCGGCCAATGCCGGATCGTCCGTCGGCGTTTCAAAAGTCAGGAATGCCCGAGAATTGAAACAGGCGCTCGCGCTTAGCTCCCGTTTCGATACCAAGGTGCTGATCGAAAAAGCGCTTCCAGCGCGAGAGATCGAATGCGCGCTGCTCGGAAACAGAGATCTGCTGGTCGGAGTGCCGGGCGAAGTGATCCCTCAGCATGAATTTTATAGCTATGAAGCGAAGTATCTCGACGCGCATGGCGCCCGGCTCGAAGTGCCGGCTCGGCTCACGGCAAAACAGCGGGATACCGTGCAGGATTTAGCGAAAAAAGTATTTCGTGTCCTCGAGGCAGGGGGATTCGCCCGGGTCGACTTTTTCCTGACGAATAAAGGGAAATGGTACGTGAATGAAATCAATACGATCCCGGGATTCACGAGCATCAGCATGTATCCTCGGATGTTTGCTGCTCTTGGCCTCCCGTACCCTGCGCTCATCGACCGGCTCATTATGCTGGCTTTGGAACGGTTTGAAACCGAGCGCCGTCTTTCGTCGTCTCGGCTATGAATCTCTCCGATCTTGAACGATATGATTATGAGCTGCCACCGAACCTCATTCGCCGGGAGCCGCTCGAGCCGCGCGATAGCGCACGGCTCTTCATCTACGACACTGCGACCGATACGGTCCGTTTCGATACGTTTCGGAATCTCGCTGCATACCTGCCCGAGCATTCGCTCATGGTTCTGAACGATACGCGTGTCCGGCCGGCCCGACTCTGGCTTCGGAAGCCGACCGGTGGCAAGATCGAAGTGTTCGTCCTAGCGAACGAGTGGGATGGGAACGAACTGATTCCGGCTTTGGTCGATCGGAAAATCGCTGTCGGTGACCGGCTTAGCTTCCCTAATGGCGACGGATTTATCGTAGCGGGGCAGGAGGAGGCGAAGTTCTTTTTTCATCTCGAGAGTAAACGGAGCCTCTTTGATCTGCTCGACGAGTTCGGCGAGACACCTATCCCACACTACTTGGAGTCGGAATCAAAACCAGATGAAGCGAGACTCCGCGAGCGTTATCAAACGGTCTTTGCGGACGCTGGCGCTTCGGTCGCTGCACCGACAGCCTCGCTTCACTTTACTGACACGGTCCTTGCTTCTCTCGAGGCCAAGGGAATCGAGAAGACTTGGATTACGCTCGATGTCGGGATGGGGACGTTCGCGCCACTTTCTGAGTCAAGCTTCAATACAGGAAAGCTCCACGCCGAATCGGTAAGGGTTTCTGAGGAGACGGCGAATAGTCTCAATGCAGCAAAGGAAGCAGGGAATCCGATCATAGCCGTAGGGACGACAGTTACCCGGACGCTTGAAACGGTCTCGAATCACGGGAAAGCGGAATTATTCCGGGGACCGATCGACACCTTTCTCTATCCGCCGTATCGATTCCAGACCGTTGATGCTTTAGTTACAAACTTCCATCTACCAAAGACCTCGCTGATGCTGCTTGTTGATGCCTTTCTCCAGAGCAAAGGGGCGAAACGGGGGATCATGGATCTCTACAAAATCGCGATCAAGGAACGGTACTCCTTCTACTCTTTCGGCGATAGCATGCTTATCCTATAGAATTTTTTATTGACAAAATGGCATAAGAATGGTAAGAATCAGGCATTGTTCCTTACCCGTTTTGATCGCGCACAGCGTTTCTGTGTAGTCTATTTCACGAGAGGAGTTACCGGTCATGCCGACCACTGATGTCGTTCCCCATCCCGCTCCAAGAGGCCTTCTTGCCGGGATTCCCTTCACTGGAGGCCTCAGGCGCCTCCTCGGCGGTGCCCCTCCGGCAGTAGCTGAACTGCCGTCAGAAGACGAAGGCGTGGCCCCTGATGCCTCGTCGGCCGTAGTCACCGAGCCGCCAGCCGCTCGGACCGCCGCGTCCCACGTTGCTCGGGCGACTACTCGTCCGGAACAGGCAATCCTGTCCATCGAGACGCCAGAGGGCTCACCGAGGACCCATCATGCGCCGGTCATTCCGCCGCCGAAGCGTCGCCGCTACGCCGCCACTCCGATCGCCGAGCCCAAGCCATTCGACTTCGAGTGCGCGCGGCTCGAGCTCCTGAAGCTTCTTGAGCTTCGCCCGGATGGCGATGAGGTCAGCTACGATGTCCGCGATATCCTGCGGCGCGCCATCCTCGACCATGACGGTATGGCGACGATGTTCGTCCACGAGCTCGTGCGACGGATCACGAAGCAGACCGAGAAGCGCTACGACATGGTGGTGACCATCGGCGAGTACGGTGCCATCTTCGGCGCCCGCATCGCTGACGCGCTCATCGCAAACTACGGGCAGGGCCATGATGTGGCGCAGCGCTTTCTCGAGCTCTACACCTCGGCCGCAACCGAGGGCACGCCGCATCCCTTACCGGAGTACCGTCTCCAGCGCGCCCGCTCGGAAAAGGCCTATCTGCTTTCCGGCAAGCGCGTCGTGTTTGCGGTCCCGGTCGTGACGCCGGAGACCTGGCCCGAAGTTCTCCAGCAGGCGGCGTTCCTCCGGAGCGAACAGGCCAACAGCGCCGAGGTCGCTGTCGTCGCCATCGCACGGATCGGCCGTCTCGAGACCGATGCGCCGACTGGCCTCGTGATCAACGCGATCATCGACTTCCGCTAGCCCGATTCTGGGCACCGTCGCCCGCCGCTCCATCCGGAGACTGGCGGGCTTTTTCTTTGTCCTTCTCGCTTCCCGACTTGCCAAACCGTCTTTTTGACGCTAGGATAGAACATAAGTTTTGAATCTTAGGAAAGCTATGAAAGTCATTCTCGTTTCGAATATTCCGAATCTCGGCAAGGCCGGAGATATCAAGGAAGTCAAAAAAGGCTTCGCTTTTAATTACCTGCTTCCGGAAGGTCTGGCGGAGCTCGCGACGGCCGGGATGGTAAAATCCGTCGAGAAGTCCCTCGTGAAGCGCAGTGCCGAAAAAGCCGCCAAGATCGCCGAGCTGGCTGCTTCGATGAAGAAGCTCGACGGCATGACGTTTACCATTACCGCCAAGGCCAAAGACGGTAAACTCTTTGGTTCTGTCTCCGCGGCGGATATCGTCATTGCCGCCAAGGAAAGCGATGTTGAGATCGTCGACGATATGATCCTGCTCGAGCACCCGATCAAAGCGGTCGGGGAGCACGCGGTTACGCTCGAGGCCGGCAAGTCGAAAGCCGTCGTGACGGTCTCGGTAGTCGCCGAGTAATCATCCTCCGATTCTTTGAAAAAGAGCCGTTCTTCCCTCCGAAGGCGGCTCTTTCTCTGTAATCGCTAAATAAACGAAGTATGCAAGACAAAGAGAAGCGTTCGAGAAAATATATTTTCGTAGTCGGCGGCGTGATGAGCGGGGTCGGCAAGGGGGTGGCAGCCTCATCGATTGGAAAAATCCTCCAGGCCCGGGGCCAGACCGTGACAGCGATCAAGATCGACCCGTACATCAACGTCGACGCCGGTACGATGAATCCGACCGAACATGGTGAGGTTTTCGTCCTCGCTGATGGCTATGAGACGGACCAGGACATGGGAAATTATGAGCGTTTCATGGGGCTCCGGCTTCTCCGTGATAACTATATGACGACTGGGTCGGTCTACAAGCGTGTGATCGAACGGGAGCGTAACCTGGAGTATCACGGCAAATGCGTCGAGGTGGTGCCGCACATCCCGCTCGAAGTCATCGGGACGATCAGGCGCGCAGCGGAAAAGGCGGATGCCGACGTAACCATCATCGAAATTGGCGGGACGATCGGGGAATATCAGAACATCCTTTTTCTCGAGGCAGCGCGTATGCTGAAAAACGAGCAGCCGGATGATGTGCTCTTTGTCCTTGTTTCCTATCTCCCCATCCCGAATAAAATCGGCGAGATGAAGACCAAGCCGACTCAGTATGCCTCTCGAACGCTGAATAGCGCCGGTATCCAAGCAGATTTCATCATTGCTCGGGCCGAGCGGCCGCTCGACGATCGGCGCAAGGAAAAGATCGCCGTGTCCTGTAGCATGCGGCCCGAGTCTATCATCAGCGCCCCCGATGTCGAGAGCATCTACGATGTTCCGGTCAATTTCGAGAAAGACCGTTTGTCCGAGACTATTCTCGAGCGGCTCCGACTGAAGCCGAAAAAATCCGTGCTCATGCCGTGGCAGAAGAAAGTCGCCGAAGTGAAGCGGCTCAGGCGTGGCGTGAAGATCGCGGTCGTTGGCAAGTATTTCAAGACGGGTGATTTCGTCCTCTCGGACGCATATATCAGTGTCATCGAGTCCTTGAAACATGCGGCATTTGCCCATCGCCGGAGGCCGGAGCTCGTTTGGATCGATTCAACCGAATATGAGAAGGATCCGAAGAAGCTCCGCGAACTGTCGGATTTTGATGGTGTACTCATCCCGGGCGGCTTCGGTGGGCGCGGTGTCGAGGGGAAAATCGCGGCGATCGAGTACTGCCGGAAGAAGCGGATCCCGTATTTCGGCATCTGCTATGGCATGCAGCTCGCGGTCATCGAATATGCCCGTCACGTCGCCCGGCTCCGCGGCGCGAACACGGTCGAAGTAGATGCGAAAACGGCACATCCAGTCATCGATATCCTGCCGGAACAGAAAGCGAAATTGGCTCGAAAGGACTACGGCGGCACGATGCGGCTTGGCGAATATCCGGCGCACCTGAAAAAAGGCACCCTCGCCGAGGCGGCGTATGGTACGAGGAAAATCATCGAACGTCATCGGCATCGCTACGAGGTGAATCCAGAATATGTGAATCGGCTGAAAGAGGCAGGGATGGTGTTTTCAGGAACTTCCCCGGACGGCGTCCTCATGGAAATCATGGAGCTCCCGAAATCAGTTCATCCGTTTTTCGTTGGCGTGCAGTTTCATCCGGAATTCCAATCGACCCTCATGGACCCGCATCCCGTTTTCTCTGCGTTCATCAAAGCAGCGATCCGTCCGCGGCGATAGAAAAAAGCGAGCGGACTCCAACGAACCGAGAACATCAAAAAAAACCTCCCAAGACAGGGAGGTTTTTGTTATCGACTATGGCTAGTCTTTAGGCTTCGGCCGGGACAACGTGGACGAACATCCGTTTCTCGAGTTTGCCGGTGAAGGCCTTCACTTTGCGCTCTTCGAATTTGACCAGGCCGTCCGTAAGGGCGAAAAGAGTGTCGTCGGCACCGCGCTCGACATTCTTGCCGGCATGGAACTTGGTCCCGCGCTGGCGAACGATGATGTTACCCTCGAGAGCGATCTGATCGCCATAGATTTTCACGCCGAGGCGCTTTGAAATGGAATCGCGTCCGAGACTGGTTGAGCCGCCTGCTTTTCTGGTTGCCATATGGGTGAATTCAGCCTACAATGGGGCTTCAAAAGATATACGGGAGCAGTATAGCGATTTCTCGGCGGTCTGTCAATAATTCTATGGGGTGGTCCGGTTACATCCAAACATTGAAGGGGAATATAGGTAAAATATGGCTTGCTTCAGCCTTTATCCTTGTTTCCCTACTGTCCTATGAGGCCGGATCAATCAGGCAAGCGCTCCTCGAGCCGAAGCCAGTCGTGATCGAGGTGCCGGAGAGGCTCCCGGACGAGTCTCTCCCAGAGCGTCAGGGCGTCTCCAAATCATCGGCTGAGAGGACACCAGCCAGCACGGCGCTGCCTACCCAGGACTGCGCCTTTGTCGGAAGCAAGAATTCGAACAAGTACCATATCCCGACTTCGCGCTGCGCCAAGCAGATCAAGGCCGAAAATCGTGTCTGTTTCGCATCGGTGGATGCAGCGATCGCGCGTGGCTACGTTGCTGGTTGCTTGGAGTAGTGCGGTCACAGGACACCTCGCGTGTGGCATAATGAAAGCATGACGGGAGAAGATAAAAACCAAAACGAACATCTGCGACGGAGTAAGGTGAGGCTCTTGTCGGGACTTTCATTTGTCCTCGGCTTTCTTGACGCTTTTCTCTTATATATCCTGTCTTCATACTTCGCTCAGATCTCGGGCGATTCCTTGGTCGGCAGCTTTTACCTGATTGCGTTCGTTCTCGTCTTTTGGCTTCTCATGCACCTGCAGGCGATCGTGCATAGCCTTGGATCGGTACGTTTCCTGGGTCTCCTTCTGGTGGGACTTATTGGGACAAGTTTTTTCCTTTCGCTTGACGATCCCTCATGGGTCGGGGCGGCCGTGCTGCTCGCGTATATCGTCTGCAACAACCTCCTCTGGTCAGTCATGGATGTGCTCGTCGAAGATTTTTCGACCGATCAGGTTTCGGGACGCGTGCGCGGGCTCTATCTCACCGTCATGAATGCCGGCCTGCTCCTCGCGCCGATTCTTTCGACCAAGACGTTGGCTCTCGCTGGTTACCCGGGCATCTTTACGGCCCTCGGCATCGGCTACATGCTTGTCTTTGTCGCGGCGCTCGTCGGTCTCCGAAACCACCAGACCGCCCGGTTGCCGAAAATCGCCTTCGCTGAAACGATTCGGAAAGTGGCGAAACGGAAAAACGTGCTCCTCATATATGGCGTGTCTTGGACGCTCGAGTTCTTCTATTCGATCATGATCGTTTATATGCCAATTCTCTTGCTTTCCCAGGGATTTGATTGGGAGAAGATCGGCTTCATCTTCACCGTAATGCTCATCCCGTTTGTCCTGGTGCAGTATCCGCTTGGGATCATGGCGGATAAGAAATGGGGAGAGAAGGAACTCCTTTTTGTCGCATTGGTCATCCTCGGTGTCTCGACAGCTGTAGCGGGCTTCACGCGATCGACAGATATCGTTTTTTGGTCGGGACTGCTTTTTGTCACCCGGCTGGGCGCCGCGGCGCTCGAGGTGCTCCGCGACTCGTATTTCTACAAGCAAATCGGTCCGAATGATACGGAGATAATCGCGTTTTTCCGTTCGGCTCGGCCGACGGCAGCGATCGCGGCGGCTGGGATATCGCTCCTCTTCCTCTCTCTCTTCACGCTGCATAGTCTCTTTTATCTGGTCGGTGCGCTCGCTCTCGCCGCCTGCTTTGCAGTGCTTTCGCTCGAAGATACCAAGAGCGAAGCCGAACGAGAAACCGTCGCTCCAGCCCGTGCCTAAAGAAAAGCGTCGGGATGGCTCTTTTTGGCTAGCTCCTGCCCCGGGAGACGTGGTATCATGGGACTGAATCCTATGACATACGCGGTACGATTGGAGCAGTTCGAAGGGCCGCTCGAGCTTCTTTTGCAGCTTATCGAAAAGGAAAAGCTCGACGTGACCCGGGTTTCTTTGGCGAGCGTGGCAGATCAATATCTCGAGTACATCGCCCGTCAAGGCGAAGTCCCGCTCTCGCATCTCGCTCAGTTCCTTTCTGTCGCATCACGGCTGCTTCTCTTGAAGTCCCGTGCGCTCCTGCCGCTCCTCGAATTCACCGAGGAGGAAGAAGAATCGATCGAGGATTTGGAGTGGCAGCTCCGCGAGTACCGAAAATTCCGTGATGCCAGTGTTCGGCTCGGACTTCTCTTTGCAAAAGGCGAGCGAGCCAAGCCGCGTGAGAGCTTTCTCGGTGCGGAAGTCGTCTTTCTCCCGTCGCCAGACGTGACGGCCGACAGTTTGGCCGAAGCCTTCCGTTCCGTGCTCGGCGAGATACCGCTCCTCGAAAAGCTCGAGGAGGAAGAGATTCGAAACGTCATTTCGCTCGAAGAGAAGATGCTCGAACTGCGCTCAACTTTGGCGAGTCGAATGGAGCTCTCTTTCCGCCAGATGACGACCGATGTGAAAGACAAGCTCGAGATCATCGTCGCTTTCCTCGCGGTGCTCGAGCTCGTGAAACAGCGTTTCGTCCGGGCGGAACAGAGCGGATCGTTTGAGGACATCGCACTCCATCAAGAAATCTAACGCGTTATGGAAACAAGCTTGCTCCAATCAAAACTCGAGGCACTTCTCTTTATTAGTGGTGAGGCGGTTGCCGAAACCCGGCTCGCTGAGCTTTTGGGTGTCGAAAAGGACGTTCTGAAGGAAGTCGTTCAGGCGCTGAAGGATCGGTACGCCGCTGATTCGGGCTCGGGACTCATGCTGATCGAGCACCATGGCCGTATCGAGATGGCGACCAAGAAAGACCTGACCGCACTCATCGAATCATTTACGAAATCGACGCTCCAGGATGCGCTTTCCAAAGCGGCGCTCGAGGTGCTGTCCATCATCGCGTATCGTGCCCCGATCGCGCGGAGCGAGATCGAAGCGATTCGCGGTGTTAACTGCAGCTATACGCTCCGGGCGCTCCTCATCCGTGGCCTCATCGAACGGCAGGGGAATCCAGAGGATGCACGCGGCTACGTGTATCGGCCCTCGCTCCAATTTCTTGAGCATCTGGGGCTTTCGCGCCTCGAGGATCTGCCAGATTTCGCGACGCTTTCGACAGATGAGCGGATGCACGTCGTGACGGCGGTTGAAACCAATACCGAAGCACCAACGGCATGATCCGCGTCCTCCTCACCATTGGTATCGTGGCGACGATTGGGTTCTGGACGCTCAAAGAGCGACCGGAACTTGTTTACTCTTTCCTCACGAGCGGAGCCGCTCATCGCATCTTTGGCGCGGATGAACCGCTTCCCTCGCCGGCTGATCCGTCGCCCGGTCTGTCGCTGGGCGTACCGTACCTCGTAGAAAACCGGTCGCTGTCAGCTACTTTTCAGCCGATACTCCGCGAGTACGCGCCGCGGCTCTCGGTCCCGACCGCGCATGCTTCGGTCATTATGGATGCGGAGTCAGGCAAGGTGCTCTATGGCCGGAATGCCGATGATAAGCGTCAGATCGCATCCTTGACCAAGCTCTTTACGGCGCTCATTGTCGTCGAGCGGATCAAGGATCTCTCGACTCCTGTGACGATTGATGAAGAGGCGGTCTATACCGAAGGAACGCGTATCGGCTGTCCGCGCTCAGGCTACTGTCCAGGAGTCCGCTTCGCGGTTGGTGAACAACTGACGGTCCATGACCTCCTTAAGGCAGCACTCATGAACAGTGCCAATGACGCGGCGATCGCGCTCGGCAAGCACATTGGCGGGACGCAGGAAGGCTTTGCGCAAATCATGAATGAACGCGCCAAGGAGCTCGGGCTCCAGGACTCGCTCTTCTGCACTCCGTCCGGTCTCGAAATCGACGGGGAGGAGAATCGCTGCTACTCGTCGGCCCGCGATATCGCGACGATCGCAAGTGTCGCGCTCCAGCACGATATCCTTTGGGAAATCATGAAGATCGAGGAGGCGAACATTACGTCCATCGACGGCCGGCTCACGCATGAAGTTTTCAACACTGATCAGCTCATCGGTTCGATGCCGAATCTCGTCGGGACGAAGACCGGCTTCACCCCGCTTGCTGGCTACTCGCTCCTTGCGGTCGCGACCGATCCAACGGGCGAGCATCCGGTCATTGCTGTCGTTTTGAACGATCCGTATCGTTGGCAGAGCGTCCAATCCATGTTCGACTGGAGCTTTGAATCGTTTGATTGGTTATAATAGGATCATGGACTCACTCGCGCTCGCTCAAATCCAATCGCTCCCAGTCGTCATGAATGTCATGAAGGTCCTCGCGACCGGGCTGGTCGCCTTTCTCTTGGCATTCCTCTTGACGCCGGTTTGGACTCACATCCTCTATAAATACAAGATCGGCATCCGCATCAAGAAGAACGGCGTCTCGGGGGACAAGCTCAATTTCGTCTCGAACCTGCACGCCTGGAAAGCAGGGACGCCTACCATGGGCGGGGTTATTGTCTGGTTTACTGTTTTTCTTTTAGCCTTTGTATCAGAGTGGATCTTTCCGCTGCTTGCCGTACTGTTCGATACGAACTTCATTGCCCGGCTCGATTTTCTGAAGCGTTCCCAGACCTGGCTTCCGCTCTTTACGCTCGTGACCGCTGGTATCCTCGGCCTTATCGATGACTACATGAGCGTCCGCGGGATCGGGACGAATAAGGGCGGCGGGATGCGCTTCCTCGCCCGGTTTTGGTGGCTCTTTGCGATTGCTGGCCTTGGCGCCTGGTGGTTCTATTCGAAACTTGGCTGGGATATGATCCATGTGCCGGCCGTTGGCGACTTCTCCATCGGTTGGTGGTATATCCCGCTCTTCATTTTTGTCATCCTCTTTGCGGCGATTTCATCGAATGAGACCGATGGTCTCGACGGGCTCAACGGTGGCGTGCTCCTCATCGCGTTCAGTTCATTCGCACTCATTGCATTCATGCATAACAAGGTCGATCTTTCGAGCTTTTGCGCCGCAGTTGCGGGGGCACTCCTCGCTTTCCTCTGGTTCAATATCTATCCGGCGCGCTTTTTCATGGGCGATACCGGAGCGATCGCGCTCGGTACAACGCTCGGCGTTGTCGCGATGCTCACTAATTCGGCGATCGTGCTTTTCATCATCGTCTTCATCTATGCGCTCGAGTCGGGGAGCGCCGCGATCCAGATATTTGCCAAACGCTATCTCGGCCGCAAAGTTTTTCTCGCCGCGCCGCTCCATCATCACTTTGAAGCCAAGGGCTGGCCTGAACCGAAAGTCGTCATGCGAGCATGGGTATTTACCGCGCTGACGGCACTCATCGGTGTCATGGTGGGTGTTATCGGCATGGGCCGTTAATTTCTTTAGCTATCGTTATGCGACTCAAAAGCATTGCTACCGCCGATCTTGCTGGAAAAAATGTCCTCATCCGCGTCGATTTCAATGTTGAACTCAATGATGTCGCGCACGTTCAGGAAGGGTTCAAGCTTGAAGTAGCCAGAAAGACAGTTGATCATGTCGTCGGCGCTGGTGCACGATCAATATCGCTATTGACCCATTTCGGTCGGCCCGACGGAGCCGCAGACCCGAAGTATTCGACAGAGCGGCTCGTGAAGGAAGTGATGCGCGTGCTGGGCCGGTCAGTGCGTTTCGTTCCGGCTGTCCGGGGTGAGACTGCCATGAGTGCAGTCACTTCTGCTGTGACCGGCGAAATTCTCTTGTTCGAGAATGTACGTTTTGAATCCGGAGAAACGGCGAATGATCCAGAGTTTTCGAAGGATCTCGCAAAGCCGTTCGATATCTACATCAATGAAGCATTTGGCGTCTCGCATCGGGCCCACGCTTCGGTCGTCGGGGTGACGGCATACCTCCCGTCATTTGCTGGATTCCATCTGACTGAAGAAACGGAGCGGCTCGATGCGGTCCGTTTTAATCCGGAACGCCCGGCGATCGCCATTATCGGCGGGGCCAAGATCGAAACGAAGCTTCCCCTCATCCGCGCCCTCGAAGCCTCGTATGACTGTGTTCTCGTCGGCGGCAAGATCGCTAACGAAGCCATCGATCAAAAGATCGAATTTTCTGACAAGGTGCTTCTCCCGCAAGACTTCGATTCTCCGGCTCGCCTCGATATCGGCAAGACGACGGCTTCGTACTATGCGGCCATCATCAAGAAAGCGAAGACCGTCATCTGGAATGGTCCGATGGGAAAATTCGAGGAGAAGCCCTATGATTTCGGAACGAACATCATCCTGGATGCGATTCTCGAGAGCGAGGCTTATGTAATCATCGGAGGGGGAGAATCGCTCGCGGTACTCGAACGGGCGAATGCTTTCCACCGTATCGGTTTTGTTTCCTCGGGCGGCGGCGCGATGCTCGAGTACATGGCCGGTAACGACCTGCCGGGTCTCCAGCCGCTCATCGTTACGTAACGTGTGATCAAGTAATCCCTCCTGACAGCTAAATTTTCAACGGCTATGGCACTTATCACCAATGTAGTGGGACGAGAGATCCTCGATTCGCGAGGCAATCCGACCGTCGAAGTCGAGGTAACGCTTGATGACGGGGTAGCCGCGCGTTTCGGCGTTCCATCGGGGGCATCGACCGGCGCGTTTGAGGCTGTTGAACTCCGTGATGCCGATATGGACCGTTACGATGGTTTGGGGGTACAGAAAGCCGTCTCGCACGTGAATGGAGAGCTGCGCGAGGCTGTCGTCGGCATGGAGGCGAGCGAGCAGCGACTCATAGATGAGAAAATGATCGCGCTTGATGGCACCGAGAACAAGGCGCGCCTCGGCGCCAATGCCATCCTGGGTATATCTGCGGCTGTCTGCCGCGCTGCCGCCCTCTCTACTGGGAGGCCGCTCCATGAGCATATTGCTCAGCTCTACGGCGAAAAGAAATCCGGCAGCTATCCGGTCCCGATGTTCAATATTCTGAACGGTGGAAAGCATAGCGATTCCGGACTCTCGGTGCAGGAATTCAAACTGATTCCGTATGGTGTCGAGGGGTATCCTGATCAGTATCGGGCGGGGAGCGAGATATTTCATTCTTTGAAGAAGCTGCTCGAGAACGAGGGTTTCGCCGTTGGCGTAGGGGATGAGGGTGGCTTCGCGCCGCATCTCGAAAGTCATGCCCAGGCGCTTGAGATGATCGGACGGGCAGCAGATAATGCGGGGTATAAGATGGGTCAGGATGTTTTCATCGGTCTCGACGCGGCATCCAATTCCTTTTATGAGCAGGCCGAAGACCAGTATACGCTCCGGCCGGAAAACGTAAGCCTCTCGCGTGAGAGTCTCGTCAACCTGTACCGCGAATGGATCCAGAAGTACTCGGTTGTTTCGATCGAAGACGGTCTCAACGAGGAAGACTGGGGTGGATGGATGACGATGCGCGATCGGTTCGAGAAAGAGTCGGCTGCCTGGAAGCGGCCGGTACTGAGTATCGGCGATGACCTCCTCGTGACTAATGTGAAGCGCGTAGAAAAGGCGATTGCTGAACATTCTTGCAATGCCGTCCTGATCAAGCTGAATCAGATCGGTTCCGTGACTGAGACGATCGACTGCATGCGGCTTGCGGAGAAGTATGGCCTGGAGCGAGTCGTCTCCCATCGCTCGGGCGAGACGGTTGATGATTTCATCGCTGATCTTGCCGTTGGCACCGGTGCCGAGTTCATCAAGACCGGTTCGCTCTCGCGTGGTGAGCGCATTGCCAAATACAATCGCCTACTCGAAATCTACGAAACCAAAACCAACAATTCATAAAATTTCGCTGCTATGGAGCGCATCCTCTGTATCGGGTCTGCCTCGAAAGATATTTTTTTTCCAACTGACGAAGGTGTAATTATTGAGACGCCAGAGGATCTGCGATCTCAGACCAAGGTAGCGTTCGAGCTCGGCGGGAAATTCCGTTGTCACGAACGTGCCGAGGCGGTCGGTGGCGTTGCTGCCAATGTCGCTCAGGGGCTCTCGCGCATGGGTCATGAGGCGGCAGCGTACAGCAAGATCGGTGCCGACGATGTCGGAGAGTGGATCCTCAAGACGCTCCGTGGCGCCGGCGTAGAGACCGATCTCATCGACGTTGACCAGTCGGTACAGACCGATCTCTCATCGATCATCGTTATCCAGCAATCTGGGGATCGCATCATTTTTCATAACCGCGATGCCAATGAAAAGCTCCATATCGATGAGGCGAAGCTGAAAAACTATGCCTGGCTGTACGTGAGCGCCCTCAATGGCGATTGGAAGACGAACTTTCGATCGATTTTGCACGCAGCTGAGCGCTATGGGGTGAAAATCGCGCTTAATCCGGGACAGCACAACCTGAAAGATGATCCGCGGCTCTTACTTGAATCTCTGCCGCATATCTCGGCTTTATTCCTCAACAAGGATGAGGCGATTGAGCTCCTCCTTACGAGCGGCATTGAGAAGCGACCAGAACGATTAAATGACGAACTCTATCTCATCCAGGCCATCCACGATTTCGGTCCGGCGGTTGTCGCGCTGACCGACGGCAAACGGGGTGCCTGGGTCTATGACGGGCAGGAAGTTTGGCACGGGGATATATTCGAGCCAAATGGACTCATCGATACCACCGGAGCGGGAGACGCGTTCGGCTCGGGTTTCTTTTCGGCGTACCTCTACCACTATTCGCTCGAAAAATGCCTCCGGTACGGCATCGCTAACGCCGGGAGCGTTGTCGGAGCGTATGGTGCCAGCGCCGGGCTTTTGGATCAGGCGATGGCCGAGAAATACGGTCCCAAGATTCATGCGACACTTTTGGCGGCGCGGTGATATAATAGGAAAAAAGACTGTTTGCATATGGGACTCTTTTCACGCTTGCCGTGGAAACATCAGGATGAACTGTTTTTGGCGCTTGATATCGGCACGGAAGTGGTCAAGGCGCTGGTTTTTCGCGTCGACCACGAGAATCGGCGTGGGACAGTGATCGGTGTCGGCCGGGCGCGGCAAAAGGTCGGCAATATGCAGTCTGGTGCGGTTTCCGATATCCGAGGTGTCATCGGCTCGGCTCGGGAAGCGATTGAAGATGCCAAGGCCAAGTGCGGCATCAAGCGGATCGAGAAGAGCATCATCGGTATCGCGGGAGAACTGGTGAAGGGAACGACCACGACAGTCCACTATGAGCGCGTCAATTCCGAGATCAAGATCGGAATGCCGGAGCTCAAGATGATCATTGATAAGGTCCAAGAAAAAGCGCTCGAGCGGATCAAGAAACAGCTCGTCTGGGAGACCGGACAGGAGATTGAGATCAAGCTCATCAATGCGGCGATCGTCGATGTCCGTATCGACGGCTACCGCGTTCTGAATCCACTCAATTTCCAGGGTCGGGAAGTTTCAATGAGCGTTTTCAACGCCTATGCGCCGATGACGCATCTCGGGGCCATTGAGACGATTTCGGACGAACTCGATCTGGACCTTCTTTCGATTGTCGCGGAACCGTATGCGGTCGCACGGTCAGTCGAAGTGGAAGACATGCTGGATTTCAGCGCGATTTTCATCGATATCGGTGGTGGTACGACGGATATCGCGGTCGTTCGCAATGGCGGACTCGAAGGGACGAAGATGTTTGCCCTCGGCGGCCGCGCCTTTACGAAGCGGCTGGCGCAGGAGTATCAGGTAAAGTTTGAGGCGGCCGAACAGATGAAGATCGACTATTCTGCCAATCGGTTGAAGCCGGAAGATATGCAGCGCATCAACGCCCTGTTTGCCGATGATTGTCGCGTTTGGCTCGCTGGTGTCGAGCTCTCGCTCATCGAATTCGCCGAAACTGACTTCATGCCATCGAAGATTTTTCTCTGCGGCGGCGGTTCGGGTCTCCCGGGCATCAAACAGGCGCTTTCGACTGGGGATTGGGCAAAAAATCTCCCATTCTCCAAGCCTCCGCAGATCGGTTTTCTCCAGCCGCATGACATCGCCCGCATTGTCGATGAGACGGGCGAACTGAACAACCCCCAGGACATCACGCCGATGGGCCTCGCTCATCTTGCACTCCTCAATGCGCTCGACGAAGAGCCGATCCTGACCGGCATCCTGCAGCGGAGCATGGAGTCGATCGATCAAAACTAACACTATGCCGGAAACTCATTACATCGAAATTGACGAAGAGATCATCAGCGCGGTGAGTCGGCTCCGCAAGTCCGGTAGCGCCGAGAACATCTTCGTGTTTCCCAAGCGCTCGCTCATCCTCCAGAGCATCATCAACCTGAAGCTGCTCGGCCGGGAGGCGGAGAAACTCGGTAAGAAAGTGATCGTGATGACGCAGGACGAACAGGGGATGCGGCTCGCTGAAAAGGCGGGACTCCGCACGGAGGAGTATCAAGATTCTGCCTTTCGAGAAAGCCGACAGGAGGCAGCGGCTCGATTCACGGTCCGCCACGGTGAGTCGATTCCTATGCCGGCTCCAGTCGAGCCGCATGATGGGCTGCGCCGTTCGAGCGAAATCGGCAGCGCGAGCTTCTATGGTGATGCGTCGATCGCTCCGTCGCACGCTCACCAGCCGTTGCCATCACCGGCAGCCTCGCCTTTGCCACCGGTCTCTGAAAAGCGTCCGCAGACCCTGCGAGTAAGGAATATGACCCCGCCGCTCCAAACGAGTCTGAACTCGGTCCGGAGTGCCGAGTCGTCAGCCGCTGTGACGGCGCCGCGATCTCGAGAGCTGGTCCCACCTCAACTGGCTACTGCCTCGCCGACCCTGCGACGGGAATTGCCGAAAAATGATCCGCAGCAGGCGGAGGCTGTTCGTAAAGAGAAGCTTCGCCGGCTTTTTGAGGGGCGAGGGGCGGCACAGGCGAACCCTGGCATATCGGCTATCCGCCCGGCGAATCCAGAGCCGCCCATTGTTGCAGCGAAGCGCCCCAATGCCGCAGTCTCTCTAAAAGGCTCCCGAGGACCTTGGCTGTGGTCCATGTTCGGAGCGCTCCTTTTTCTCGGCATCTTTATTGGCGGATACCTGTATCTTCGCCCGGAAGCGATCGTTGCCATCGAACCGCAGTCAGTGACTCAATCCGTGAAGCTTTCGCTCGTCGGAGCGGTGGAGGGAGTCAGTGGATCGAATATGGTTCCCGCGCGTTATGTCGAAGAAGAGAAGACCATCCGTTTTTCACGTGAAGCAACCGGTAAGGATCTCGGAAGCGCTGCCAAGGCGAGCGGAACGATTACGATCAGTAACGCTTTCAGCGAAGCATCACAGCCGCTCGTCGCTACGACCCGCTTCGAAACACCCGATGGGAAGCTGTATCGGCTCGTCGAAGGCGTGACGGTACCGGGTGCCAAGACCGAGGATGGAAAAACCCTGCCGGGAAAGATCGATGCGCGCGTAATGGCGGATCAGGCCGGGACAAAGTACAATCTGAGCTCTGGTACGTTCACCATTCCGGGATTCAAAGGCGGGCCAAAGTATGACAAGATCACGGCCGAGGCAAAGGGCGCTTTTTCTGGCGGAAGCAATGACGCATCCGGGGCCAAGCTTTCCGTAAGCCAATCAGATCTCGATATGGCCAAGGCGGCTGCGAGCGATGAGGCCAAAAAGGCAGTTATCAGCAGCCTTTCCGGAGGACTCAAGGAGGGCGAAGCGGCGCTCGAGCCGTCGTTTCAGGTGGCGCT
The DNA here is from genome assembly GCA_964617535.1 of uncultured Bdellovibrionales bacterium. GTDB lineage: Bacteria > Patescibacteriota > Minisyncoccia > Moranbacterales > UBA1568 > SSEF01. The sequence goes on from CAZTYU010000002.1 coordinate 55,588, forward strand.
TCTCGGCACGCCTGTCGCTCCAGCCGTTGGATCGGGTGCAGAAATGTTCGAGTATGAGGCGCGCTTTCAGGTGAAGGGCTTCGTCATTTCCGAGTCAGCCGTACGGGAAATAATCGACAGAGAAAAGACCGAATCGGGCGGCGTCGTTCTGCGTCCCTATCGCTACAGCGTGAGCTATGGCGCGGTACTGGCAAATTTCGAGACGAGACGCGTTGATTTCACTGCTGAAAGCAAAGTTCTCTTCCGCGCCCCGCTCAATGATGCGGCGCTCAAAAGCGGGCTCCTCGGTCTCGATGAGGAGGGGATCCGCTCTTATCTCGCCGAACATCCGGAAATCAAGCGGCTGCAGGTTGAGTTCAAGCCGAAAGTATTCATCGCTACGATTCCGGATGATCCGGAACGCGTGCGTGTGAATATCATCGAATCTGAAAACGAATGACCCTTATGACCGGACTCCCGACTGACGCCAATACTGCCGACTCCGAACGTGCTGAACACCTGGCTCGCCGCAGGCTCCAGAGCGAGATTTTCATGCTCCAGTCCGACCGCTCCAAGTTCGAGCGTCAATCGAACGAGCTTGAGGCCGAGATCCGGACGCTCGAGCGTGCACTCAGCGAAAAGCAGCTCGAGCTGGATGATCGGGTCGCTGACCGCAACCGGATGATCCAAAAGATTCAGGATATCGATGCGGAGATTCTTCGCGTGAAGCGTTCGTCATACAAGCGGTAATATTCCTATGAAGACCGATGCCTTCGTCAGCGTTGTCATGGCCGAGATCGTGAAAAGTCCGGATGTTACGGACACGAGTTTTCTCCGTTCCTCTATCCGGGCCATCGGGCGGAAATTCGAGTCGCGGGCGATCGATATCCCAGGCGCCCTCGCCGAGATCGAACGCCTGTTGCCGTGGCAGCTTTCCCGTGATATCAAGAAGAGTATCGAAAAAGCCCTCCGTTAAGACTGACCGTATGCAGACACACGAGCTTCGAAAGAGATATCTGGAATTTTTTCAGTTCAAAGGGCACTCGATCGTGCCCTCGGCGCCGCTCGTGCCCGAGAACGATCCCTCCGTTCTCTTTAATACAGCAGGGATGCAACCGCTAGTTCCGTATCTCCTGGGAAAGCCTCATCCCATGGGAAAACGCATTGCTGACGTTCAGAAATGCGTTCGGACGGGAGATATTGACGATGTCGGGGACGATACCCATCTGACATTTTTCGAAATGCTCGGTAATTGGTCGCTCGGTGACTACTTCAAACATGAGTCCATTCAGTGGTCATGGGAGTTTTTGACCGATGCCAAATGGCTCGGGCTTTCGCCACACATGCTCTCCGTCACGGTCTTTGCGGGTGATCATAATGCGCCCCGAGATGATGAGTCAGCCGCAATCTGGCGTTCTCTCGGTGTCCCGGAAGATCGAATTGCATATCTTCCGGCCGAGGATAACTGGTGGGCAGCTGGACCGACCGGGCCCTGCGGACCGGATACGGAGATTTTCTACTGGGTTGGCGCTGGGGAGCCGCAGGGAAACAAAGGGTCGCATCCCAAAGAGTGGATGGAAATTTGGAATAATGTGTTCATGCAGTACAACCGAGTGGATGAACAAACACTCGAGAAACTTCCTGCCCCGTGTGTTGATACTGGCATGGGTTTGGAGCGCACGATCGTGACACTCAATGGTTTCAAGCACGTCTACGAGACGGATGCCTTCGCCGATGTTCTGAAGACTATCCGGGACACTGTTGGTGATGATCAGTACGTAGAGCGTTCAGCTCGAATCATTGCGGATCACCTCCGAGCCGCAACGCATATCATTGCCGATGGCATCGTGCCGAAAAATGTCGACCAAGGGTATATTCTCCGGCGTCTCATTCGCCGCGCGATTCGAGAATTCTACAAAATGGGCCATGAGGAGCCAGTGGTGGGAGAAATAGCCGGCCTTTTTATCGCTAAATTCGAAGATGTCTATGAATCCGTCAGAGAAAATAAAGAGCGGATCATCGAGGAATTAAATCGAGAGGAAACCAAGTTTCGCGCGACCCTTACTAAGGGAATGAAGGAACTGGAACGGCGGACGAAGGAAGGATCACTTTCGGGAAAAGACGCTTTCGATTTGTTTGCGACATATGGTTTTCCGCTCGAAATGACGCAAGAACTTGCCGAGGAACAAGGAGCTATCATCGATGAAATGGCTTTCCGCGAGGAGTTTAAGAAACACCAAGACCTCTCGCGAACAGCGGCGGCGGGGAAGTTCAAGGGCGGACTGGCCGATCACAGCGCCAAAGTGACGGCGTATCATACGGCGACACACCTCATGCTCGCGGGTCTCCGTAAAGAGCTCGGACCGGACGTGCATCAGGCCGGATCGAACATCACCGAAGAACGCACTCGTTTCGATTTCACCTATCCTGAAAAAGTACCACGCGAGACGCTCGACCGGGTCGAAGCCTACGTGAACGCAGCGATCGCGGCTGGCGCGGTCGTCACGACGACGATTATGGAAAAAGACGCGGCCAAGGCGGCTGGCGTCGAAGGCAGTTTCTGGGAGAAATACCCGGAAAAAGTGACTGTCTATCAAGTTCAGGGCCCCGATGGCACCGTCTATTCGCAGGAACTTTGCGGCGGCCCGCATGTCGAAGCGACTACGGATATCGCCGCTTTCGGCCGATTTCGGATCAACAAAGAAGAGGCCTCTTCGGCCGGGGTCCGCCGGGTAAAGGCCGTGCTTGAATAGCATTGACAATGGCCGAAACTCGGGCTATACTTGGACAGTATCAATTTTTACGCGAGTCTATGATCGCCGTTATCCAAACCGGAGGGAAGCAGTACAAAGTCGCCGAAGGCGATATCGTCAAAGTCGAAAAACTCGAGGCTGAGCCCGGCAATATCGTGAAATTCGAGACGCTCTTTACGGGCGACGAGTCTGCGGTTGCCGTCGGCACCCCAGCGCTCAAGACCCATGTCGAGGGAAAAGTGGTCGCCCATGGTCGCCACGAGAAAGTCACCGGTATCCGTCACAAGGCCAAGAAGCGCGAGATGACCCGTTACGGGCACAAGCAGCACTATACGGCCGTCGAGATCACGAAGATCACCGACTAAAGAAAAACCGCCCTCCGGGGGGGGGCGGTTTTTTCATGCTCAGTTTCCAGTCCCGACTTTTAGTTCAAGGCTTTGCGATTTTCGAGCGAGGAAGATAGCGTGAGTTCGTCAGCATATTCGATATCGCCGCCGGTCGCCATGCCGCGGGCGATGCGGGTGACTTTGACGGGGAGGCCGGCGAGCTTGGTCCGGAGGAAATAGGCGGTCATATCGCCCTCGGTGGTCGGATTGGTTGCGAGGATAACTTCTTCGACCGATGAGTCAGTAATGCGATTTTTCAGCTCAGCGACACGGAGCGTATTTTCTTCCTTGCCGGCATCCAGGACGCCGCCGAGGACATGGTACAGCCCGTGATAGCTCCCGGTGCGCTCGATCGCGATGACGTCGAGTGGCTCCTCGACGACGCAGATGGTGGAGCGATCCCGTGATCCATCGCTACAGAAGCCGCAGAGCTCGGATTCTGAGATATAAAAACATTCGCGGCAGCTCGAGAGGTGCTTCAGTCCCTCAAGGCTTTCGGCAAACGCGACAAGTTTCTCTTCGTCCTGCTTGAAGAGGTAGAGGACAAGCCGTTCGGCCATCTTCGGTCCGATGGAGGGGAGGCTAGAAAAATGAGCGATGAGAGATTCGAAAGCTTTCGGATAGCGCATACGTTTGTTCGGACGGCCGTTTCTCTAATGATACCTTATTCCGGCAGCGGCGTATGGGTGCGCTCGAGCGACTTGAAACTGGTGGCGTTGTCCTCGAAGTAGAGTGAGACTTGGCCGACCGGTCCGTTACGGTGTTTGGCGACGATGATATCGACGATATTTTTGTTCGGGGTATCGGGCCGGACGCGGTCCTCGCGGTAGAGGAACATGACGACGTCGGCATCCTGCTCGATGGAACCGGACTCGCGGAGGTCGGAGAGTTTCGGCCGCTGGTCAGGTCGGGACTCGATACCACGGGAGAGTTGGGAGAGGGCAATGACCGGGATGTTGAGCTCGCGGGCGAGCTGCTTCAGACCGCGGGAGATTTCCGAAATTTCTTGGACGCGGTTGTCGCCGGAACGCGAGCGGCCCTCCATGAGCTGGAGGTAATCGATGATGATGAGGCCGAGTTTGTGTTCGGCTTGGAGACGCCGGGCCATGGTCCGCATTTCCATGATATTGAGCGAACCGGAGTCATCAACGAAGATCGGTGCCTCGGAGAGAACGCCCATGGCGTCAGAAAGTTTCTCGAAGTCATTGCCCGGCCCCTCGCTGTGGAGCTTGCCGGTGCGGAGCCGCCAGAGATCGACGCCGGCCTGAGCGGCGAGCATACGGTCGATGAGCTGGTCAGCGCCCATTTCGAGCGAGAAGATACCGACCGGGACTTTGGAGTAGACGCCGACCTGCCGAGCGATATCGAGCGCGAACGACGTCTTTCCGATTGCGGGACGTGCCGCAATGATGATGAGGTCGGATTTCTGGAGTCCGGCGAGGAGGTTGTCGAGATCAGCAAACTGCGTCGGTACGCCGCGCATCGTCTGATCGTTCTTGTGGAGTTCGTCGATGCGATCGAACGCAGCTTCGAGGATGGATTTGATCGGGATGAAATCCTGCTTGATGTACTTCTGGGAGATAGCAAAAAGCTTCTGCTCGGCGTCATCAAGTACGGCCTGGACGTCTTCGGAATCGTCATAGCCCATCTCGACGATTTCGGACGCGGCACCGATGAGCCGCCGGAGGAGCGCTTTCTTTTGGACGACTTTGGCGTAGTGAACGATGTTCGAAGCCGAAGGGACCGAGTTCACCAGCGAAGCAAGATAGCCGGACCCGCCGATTTGCTCGAGCAGTTTCTTTTCTTCGAGGCGATTGGCGAGCGAGAGGACGTCGATCGGCTCGCGCTCTTCGTAGAGGTCGAGCATCGCTTCGTAGATGCGGTTATGATCGCCCTTGTAGAAATCTCCGACCTTCACGAGGTCGGCTACTTTGATGATGGCGTCCTTATCGAGCATGAGCGACCCCAAGACCGACTGTTCGGCTTCGAGGTTATGCGGCGGAATGCGGACATGTTCGGGAGCGGCGATGGATTTGGCCATAGGGAAAAAAGATAGCAGTACTTCATTCTATCCGGTAATCGGACTGGCTTCAATGTTCATAGTTTGTTCATATCTTTTTCTGGCCTATACCCTTGACAAATAATGGGAAATATACCAATATAGTATCGATCTTTACCAATCTGGAGATTTTCCCATGAACACGCCACTCCCGGAGTTTCTCCGTGGCGTGAAGCCTGGAGAATCCCCAAAGAACGACCTCGATCGTCGTATCGTGCTCTTTGAGTTCCCACACGAGGAGCTGTTTCCCGACCTCCGTGTCCGCGAATGGAAGGTGAAGAACGGTCTCCCTCAGAACCACGGCGTCGTCCTCAAGGTGCGCTACTGGGAGGGAAAGAAGTACTCCCACTGGACCAAGCATCCGAAGCGACTCGTCTGGAGCGCCATCGAAGACGCTTTCGCCGATGTAGATACGGCCACGGTCTTTCCGGACTTCCGCCGCTACAAGCTGTGGTCCGATCGCGAAGAGACCAAGCGCGCCGCGAACAAGGATCTCTTCGACTATCGGCGACCAGTGATCCACCCGATGCTCTTTCGCTCGCATGACCCGCATGCAGCGAAACCGACCGGCGAGATCCTCGTCCTCTTTGGCCGAACCGGCGTTTGAAAACGGGCTAGCGACATGTTCGCGGGCCCGTTTTTTCTTTTATAAAACTTTGAATCCGGCCTATTTCTTTCGGACGGCTTGACCGCCAGGTCCGTCTTCGACGAGGTAGCCCAGCGCGGCGATTTCATCGCGAAGCGCATCGGAGCGGGCAAAGTCTTTATTACTGCGCGCCGTCTTGCGTTCTTCGAGGAGGCTCGTCACGGCCGCGGGTATGTCTCCTTGCTCTGAAGTCAAGCCAAAGAGATCGGTCAGCATGGTTCGGAAATGCGTGGCCGTATCGGGATGAATGCTGGTCTCGGCATCAAGTGCCGCGTTGATATCTTTGGCAAGCTTCAGGGCGAACGATAGGGCAAGTGGGGTATTCAGATCGTCTTCGATCGCCCGGACGAATGACTCATAGCTGTCGATGGAAAAATCAGCCGCTCCTTCCGATGGCGTCGCACGCTCGAGCCGGCCAAGCGCCTGCATGAGGGACTCGCGGTTCGCTTTGGCCTGGGCGAGCGACTCCCAGGTGAAGTTCATCTGGCTGCGGTAATGGCTCCCGAGGAAAAGCATGCGGAGATCCATCGCCGAAAATCCGCGTTCGAGCACGTCCTCGAGCCGGTAGAAATTGCCTTTGGATTTCGACATTTTTTGGTTATCGACGAGGAGATGCCGCGTGTGCAGCCAGTAGCGGGCGAACGGCGAACCATTCCCGCATTCGCTCTGTGCGATCTCGGCTTCGTGATGGGGGAAGATGTTGTCTTCTCCGCCGGTGTGGATATCGATCGTTGTCCCGAGCGTCGCGAGATTCATCGCCGAACACTCGATGTGCCAACCCGGGTAGCCGACACCCCAGGGCGAATCCCAGCGCATGAGGTGGCTTTCCGGCGCTTTAAGCCAGAGCGCGAAGTCCCACGGATTCTTCTTGTCCGGGTGTTCTTCGAGCCGCGCGCCGACTCTCAGCTTCTCGAGCGTATTGCCCGAAAGTCGTCCGTAATCGGGGTAGCTCGTCACATCGAAAAAAACATTGCCATTCACGGCATAGGCGTGACCCTTGGCGATGAGTCCTTCGATGAATGTGATCATCTGGGGAACATAGGCAGTCGCCCGGGGCTGCTCGTCGGGCGGGAGGATGCCGAGGGCTGACTCGGTCTTTTGGTAATAGTCAGTATAAAAGGCGGCGATTTCTTCGGGCGTCTTGTGTTCGGCGGCGGCTTTCCTCGCGATCTTGTCTTCACCGGAGTCGCCCTGCGCGACATCGTCTGCCGTCAGATGGCCGACATCGGTGATGTTTTTCACGTGCCTTACTGTGTAGCCCTCATTCGCGAGCGCACGCCGGAGCGTATCGGCGGCGACATACGAGCGCAGGTTGCCGATGTGGACGTAGTCGTAGACCGTCGGGCCGCAGGTATAGAGCTTTACCACTGGCGGCTCAAGCGGCGCAAAGACTTCTTTCTGTTTCGAGAGGGTGTTGTAGAGAGTCAGCATAGCGGTATTTCTCTTTAAGCCTACAGGCAGCGGAAAACAAAAACAAGGCGCTCCCACGCCTTGGCCACGGGTCGCTCGCTAGAGCCAGCGCTTCAGGCGGAAAATCACGACCGTCAGGGCCGAGATGAGGACCATCATCCCGAGATGCCAGTAGAAACCGCCGGGATAGTGTTCAAAGGGGAGGTGCGTCGTATTCATCGACATCGCGTTCGAGTAGACGGTGAGCGGCAGGATGACCGCGGAAAAGATCGTGAGGACCTTCATCGTCTGCTCCAGCTTGTTCGAGAGGAGGGAATTGTTCGTCGCTTCGAGCGCTTCGATGGTTTCCTTGTTGCTCTCGAGCATGTTCCAAACGCGGATGTTGGTACCGATGAGGTCTTGGAAGTAGACAGCGAGATCGGCCGGGATGAGGGGATGTTTCGTCGCGAGGAGGCTTTCGATGAGGGAACGCTGCGGCTTCAGCGTCCGGCGGAAATTCAGGATGTCGCGTTTCACGAGCGAGATTTCGAAAACCATCTCTTTTTCGTGGCCGGCAAAGACTTCGGTCTCGATACGGTCGATCTTCTCTGATACGTGACGAAGCTTGGGAAAGCACGAATTGAGGAGAATCTCGAGGAGCCGGTAGACGAGATGTGCTGGCGTATCTTCGAGGTAGAGGCGGCGCTTGCCTTCGCTTTTTTCCAATTCTCCAAAGAACTTGCCGATCTGGTAAATCGGGTGGCGATGAGCGGTGATGAGGTGACCGTTCGTCAGGATGATGTCGAGTTCGCCGGCGTACGTCGTCCGTTCCTTCACGTCAAAGAGTGGGATGTGGATCGAGAAAAAGAGGCAGCCTTCGTACCGAAGCACCTTGGGCTGGTATGTCGGCGTGATGAGCTCTTCGAGGACGATCGGGTGGATATTGAAATTCTCGTGGAGATAGGTGACATCGTCTTTGGTCGGCGACTCAAAATCGATCCACGTGAGATTCTTGTGCGTGAGTGTGCGCATTTTGTGTTGGTCTTTGCTTCCTAGTATAGCAGGGACTGTAGTCTCGACAAATCGGCCAAAGTAGGGTATCATCGCACCATGTTCCAAAAGCTTGTTTTGGCCCTGATACGCCTCTATCAGCGCACCTTGTCCCTCAATCACGGCCTTCTCGGCCTCATCGTTTCCGAGCGGTACTGCCGCTTTCATCCGACTTGCTCTGAGTATACCTACCAGGCGGTTTCCCGCTATGGCGTATTCCGAGGAGGCTGGATGGGATTCACCCGAATCCTACGCTGCCATCCATGGTCCGAAGGAGGCTATGACCCTGTCATGCCCCCGACGGGAGAACGTTAAAAACCTCGAATCCAGGAGATCACACTTGGCTCAGTTCCAGACCGGTCACACCCACAGCGCGATCCGCCAATCCGGCGGGCGCAGCGCCCTCCTCAGCCGTCGCCTCGGCGACCAGATCGAGGGCCGGCACGTCGACAACAAGAAGCCCGATCACCCGCGCGAACCCGCGCTCATCCGCCAGAAGCACCCGCCCGTTTCCATCCAGGACGCGAAGCCGACTTCCGGCGAGGGCCAGAACGACAAGCGCACCGTGCGCTGCCGCCACATCCTGCGGGCCGGCCGGCCCAAGGTCGTCCTCCTCACCGAGGCGAAGCCCAAGTTCCAGTCGCATGCGATGAAGTGCCAGGAGTGCAAGAGCCGCCCGCTCTGCGCCGGCGCCTGAACGCGCGATCTCCCTGAACCCGAGGGGCTCTGTCTCAACCGAGATGGAGCCCCTTCAAACTTTCTTCCACCTGAAACGAGAGGGAAAGCGATGCCAGCGAAACCATCCACGCCGGTCTATCCCGGCACGCGAGTCCTGTGTCTCACGACACGGGGCCGCATCCTCCTCATCGAGGCACAGGCGCATCACGGGCCGACGCTCGTCTGCGAGACCTGCCAGTTCCGCGGACCCTGTGGCCGCCTCCAGTCCGAACTCCGGTCGAAGAAAGGGGGGTAGCCATGCGGATCTGGCTCACGCTCCTCATCGATGCGGTGTTCTCGCTGCCCTGGCGACGGCCGCATCCCTCCGATGCGGTTCGGCCGCCCGAGCCGATCCGGATCCCACCGCCGAGACGCGCCGGCATGACCTTTCGCTACCGGCCGCCGAAACCGCCCGAAGTCCCGCATCGACGGGGGATTCACTAGCGTGTGCGCTGCCGAACGACGCACATGGGCCCGTACGGAACCGCTGTTTCGTCCGGGCTTTTTTCTTTGTCTTCGCACCGCTTTACTGAATTAGCACTCGCTCTTGACGAGTGCTAAACACTTTTTTATACTAGGGACATGCATATGAATGACCGCCAACGCGAAGTGCTCGCCGCCGTCGTCGAGCTCTATACGAAAACCGCTCAGCCGGTCGGCTCCGAAGCGCTCCTCGAACGCCACCATTTTCCGGTGAGCTCGGCCACGCTCCGGAACGACATGCTCGCGCTCGAAGAACTCGGCTTCCTCTATCAGCCGCATACGTCCGCCGGCCGCATCCCGACCGATGCTGGCTACCGGTTCTATGTCGAGGAGATGATGGGAGACAAGCCGCTCTCGAAGCGCGATCAGGAAAAGCTCCAAGAGGAATTCCTGAAGCTCCAAGCAAAACACGCGCGCACGGTGCGCACGACCGCGCGGCTCCTCTCGGCACTTTCGGGCAATCTCGGCGTCTCCGGCGTCGTCGGCAAAGACGAGATGTACGATTTCGGGATGAAATCGCTCATGGAGAACCCTGAATTCCGCGAGATGGACGAACTGTGCCGTCTCGTCGAGACGCTCGACACCCTGGATGAGAAGATCGACGTCCTCATGGCGGGGCTCAAAGACGGCGAGACGCGCATCTATATTGGCGAAGAGAATCCCGTCGCCGGCATCGAGAACTGTGCCATGGTGGTGTCGCCGTACCGCGACCAAGCGGGTGAACGCGGCATCCTCGCGATCATCGGTCCGAAACGGATGGAGTACGCAAAAAACAAATCCCTCATCGAGCATATGAAGAAACTCCTCTCGTCGTCGCTCGTCATCGTGATCGTCACCCAAACGCCGCTATGGTAACGGACAACGCCAGCGAGACCGATGAAACCGAGGAAGAAAGCGACCGACCACTAACCGAAGAAGAACGCCAAAAACTGTTCGAAGCCGCCAAAAGCGCTATCACCCGCACTTCATAACCAATAAACACCTATGACCGACAAAAAAGAACAAGATGTCCCGGAAACCCCGACCGAAGAAGTCGTGACCGAGGGGGTTGAAGCAGCAGGGGCTGAAACACCTGAAACACCTGAAACGGCTGCTGAATCAATCGATCACGAAGCCAAGGCGGCCGAGTACCTCGATGATCTCCGGCGCGTCCAAGCCGATTTCGAGAATTACAAAAAGCGGGTGAAGAATGACGAGCGCGAGCTCTACGGACACCTGTCGGGCCAAATCGCGAGCGATCTCATGCCGGTCCTCGACAACCTCCATGCGGCTATGGAGCATGTCCCAGCCGAAGCCGCGGGTAGTCCCTGGGTCACCGGCATCACCTATATCGAGAAACAGTTTGAAGACGTGCTCAAAAATTACGGCGTCGAGCCGATCGAAGTGAATCCCGGTGATGCATTCGATCCGACCCGTCACGAGGCCCTCGATCACCAAGCAGCCGAAGGTGAAGCAGAAAAGCCACTGAAAATTGAGAAGATCGTCCAGAAAGGCTACCAGGTGAAGGGAAGAATCATACGGCCAGCGAAAGTGATTGTGAGTTAACGAATAATCATCCTGAGCGAAGTCGAAAGGGTCTATATATAAGTAACCAAACATAATTCTCATAACTACACATTTATGGCAAAGATACTCGGTATCGACCTTGGCACCACCAACTCGGCCATGTCGGTCGTGGAAGGCGGCAGCCCATCGGTCATCGAAAACAAGGAAGGCAATCGCACTACGCCATCCATGGTCGCGGTGTCGAAGACCGGGGAACGCCTCGTCGGGCTCCTCGCCAAGCGTCAGTCCGTCACCAATCCAGAGAACACCCTGTTTTCCGTGAAGCGCCTCATCGGCCGCCGCTACGAGGACGACGAAGTCCAGCGCGACATGAAGACGCTCCCGTACAAGGTGACCAAATCCGAACACGGCGCGAAAGTCGTCATGGGCGGCAAAGAATACAGCCCGCAGGAAATCAGCGCCATGGTGCTCCAGAAGCTCAAGGCGGATGCCGAGGAGAAACTCGGCGAGAAGATCACCGATGCGGTCATCACCGTCCCAGCGTATTTCGACGACGCGCAGCGCAAAGCAACCAAGGAAGCCGGCGAGATCGCCGGGCTCAACGTCCGCCGCATCATCAACGAGCCGACCGCAGCCGCGCTCGCCTATGGCTTCAACAAGAAGAAAGACGAAAAGATCGCCGTCTATGACCTCGGCGGCGGTACGTTCGATATCTCTATCCTGGAAGTTTCCGAGGACACGGTCGAAGTGAAGTCGACCAATGGCGACACCCACCTCGGCGGCGATGACTTCGACCAGCGTGTCATCCACTGGATCCTGGATGAATTCAAGAAGCAGGAAGGCCTCGACATTTCCAAGGACCCGCTCGCGCTCCAGCGCATCAAGGAGGCAGCCGAAAAGGCGAAGATCGAGCTTTCCACGGCGCAGGAGACCGAGATCAATCAGCCGTTCATCACGTCTGGCGCCGATGGTCCGAAGCACCTCGTCATGAAGCTCACCCGGGCGAAACTCGAAGAGCTCGTCCATGACCTCGTCGAAGGCACGCTCGAGCCGGTAAAGAAAGCTCTCGCCGATGCGAAACTGTCGGCCAGTGATATCAATGAAGTCGTCCTCGTCGGTGGTATGACTCGCATGCCGCTCGTCCTCTCGACCGTCGAGAAATTCTTCGGCAAGAAGCCGAACATCTCGGTAAACCCGGATGAAGTCGTCGCGATCGGCGCAGCCATCCAGGGCGGCGTCCTCGAAGGCTCGGTGAAAGACGTGCTCCTCCTCGATGTCACTCCGCTCACGTTCGGTATCGAGACGCTCGGCGGTGTCCGTACGCCGCTCATCGAGCGCAACACGACCGTCCCGGTGAGCCGGAGCCAGGTGTTCTCCACCGCGGTCGACAATCAGCCGCAGGTCGAGATCCACGTCCTCCAGGGCGAACGCGAGATGGCTGCTGACAACAAATCGCTCGGCCGCTTCGTGCTCGATGGCATCCCGCCAGCGCCGCGTGGCGTCCCGCAGGTCGAGGTCAGCTTCGACATCGACGCGTCGGGCATCCTCTCGGTGACGGCCAAGGACAAGGCGTCCGGCAAGACCCAGTCGATACGCATTGAGTCATCGACCGGTCTCTCGAAAGACGAGATCGAGCGCATGAAGAAAGACGCGGAACTCCACGCCGAAGAAGACAAGAAGAAAAAAGAGCTCATCGAGGCGCGTAACATGGCAGATACCCTCTCGTACTCCACCGAAAAAGCCATGAAAGACGCCGGTGATAAGCTCACGGCCGAGGAAAAGAAACCGGTCGAAGACGCGATCGCCGAACTTGCAAAAGTAAAGAACGGCGACGATCTCGACGCGATCAAGAAGGGGACCGAAGCGCTTTCGCAGGCCGCCCAGAAGATCGGCGAAAAGCTCTACAAGGCCGCGCAAGAAGCGCAGGCAGCCCAGACGCAGGGTCAGGCCGCTGGTGCAACCGGCGAAGCCAAGGCCGGGGGCGCTACCGAAACGCCCAAGGACGCCGAAGTCGAAGAGAAGCCAGCTGATGGCGAGGAGAAAAAGTAAGGAGTAGGATAGAAGCGGGGCCCATGCCCCGCTTTATCACACAAATACCACTATGTTCGACCGAATCAAACGCATTGTCTA
>CAZTYU010000003.1:0-1085 GCA_964617535.1 uncultured Bdellovibrionales bacterium
GCCGATCGGCATTTCCTTTATCTTGCCAGAGTCGAAGCCAGTCGCCACGACGGTGATCTGGATGTCGCCCTTTCGGATCTGCTCGTCCACCACGGCACCAAAGATGACTTTCGCGTTCGGATCGATGTTCTCGGTGATGATATTGGCGGCTTCGTTGATTTCAAGCATCCCGACGTCGGTCGAGCCGGAGATGTTAAACAGCACACCCTTGGCCCCGTCGATGGAAAGCTCGAGGAGCGGAGAATTGATCGCGGCGCGGGCGGCCTCGACGGCGCGGTTTTCGCCGCTCGCGATGCCGATACCCATGAGGGCCGAGCCAGAGTCCTGCATGATGGCACGGACGTCGGCAAAGTCGACGTTCACGATACCCGGGCGGGTGATGAGGTCCGAGATCCCCTGCACGCCCTGGCGGAGCACATCGTCCACGATGCGGAACGCGCTGATGAGGGTGGTCTTCCGATCGATGATCGAGAGAAGTTTGTCGTTCGGGATAGTGATGAGGGTGTCAACGCGGTCTTTCAGATTGTTCAGCGCTTCGTCAGCGATGGCGCGGCGCTGCGAACCTTCGAACGCGAACGGACGCGTCACGACACCGACGGTGAGTGCACCGAGTTCCTTGGCGGTTTCGGCGACGATCGGTGCGGCACCGGATCCGGTCCCACCACCGAGGCCGCAGGTAACGAACACCATGTCGGCGCCTTTCAGGACTTCCTGGATTTCATCGCGGTTTTCCTCCGCTGCCTGGCGGCCGATCTCGGGATTCATACCGGCACCGAGACCCTTGGTCAGGTTTTTGCCGATGTGGATTTTTTCCTGAGCGCGGCTATGATGGAGCGCCTGCGCATCGGTGTTGATGGCAACGAACTCGACGCCCTTGATCTTGGCATCGATCATCCGTGAAATCGCATTGCCTCCCGAACCACCAACGCCAACGACTTTGATTTTGGCAAACGTTTCGATGTCGGGTTTGATCTCGGCCATAGGGCTCGGTGTCTAGCAATCGCCTAGTTAGAAAAACATCCCGCGGTCGCCAGGCTTTAGAAACGAGCACCACCCGGGCGAGCGCTTGATGAACCACTCTATCA
>CAZTYU010000003.1:1185-12870 GCA_964617535.1 uncultured Bdellovibrionales bacterium
GCCGGACCATCGACATGATCGAGGATGCCGCCGAGCGGTTTCGGATAGCCGATCTGCGCCGGGAGCCGCAAGTGACGCTTGGCGAGTTCGACTGCGCCCGGGACGAGTACACCGCCGCCCGTCAGGATGACGCCCGCCGGGAGCAGTGCTTCGCGATTGATGCTTTTCAGTTCGAGGTTTACGTAATGAAAAATCTCTTCGAGCCGCGCCTCGATGATTTCAGACACATGGTGGCGCGAGACTTCGTCGCTCTCCTGCGAGTCGAATTCCGAAAGCGGGATCGCTTCTTTTTTGCCGACTTCCGAAGGAATCGCGTGGCCGTACTGGAGCTTCACCGCTTCGGCCACATCGATCGAGGTACGGAGTCCAATGGCGATGTCGTTCGTGATATGGCTGCCGCCGACGGGGAGCACCGCGAGGTGGAGGAGGTCACCGTCTTCGAAGACGGCGAGCGATGTCGTGTTGGCGCCGATGTTCACGATGACAACGCCGAGTTCTTTCTGTTTGGCCGAGAGAATGGCCTCGGCCGAGGCGAGCGGCTCGGCGATAAAATGATGGGCCGAGATGCCGGCGAGCTCAAGACTGCGGATGAGGTTCTTCAAATGATTGCTCCCCGTCCCGATGACGAGGCTCGAGAGCTCGAGCCGGACGCCTTTCAGGCCAACCGGGTCCTTGATCCCGCCCTGGTCGTCGAGGCGATAGTGCTGCGGCACGACATGGAGGATTTCTTTGTTCGGTCCGAGGACGGTGCGCGCCTCGGTTTCTTCGACGATCCGGCCGAGATCGTCTTCGGTCACTTCGCCATCGGCTTTGCCGACCGCGATGACACCGACGGCCGAAGTCGCAAACAGGTCAGCACCCGAGACCGAGCACGCGACCGCATCGACGGCGGTGCCGGCCATCCGTTCAGCCGCTTCGAGCGCGCTGTTGATCGACTTGGCTACTTCTTCCGGTTGGACGACAATGCCGCGCCGGATGCCGACCGACGGGACAGTGCCGACGCCGACGACTTTGAGCGGCCCGTCATCATGCGGGAGTTCAGCGATGACCGCGCGAACGGTCGCCGAGCCGATATCAAGTCCGACGGTGTGATGTGATTTCGCCATAAGCATTGGAAAGCGCCAAAAGAGCGCAGAGCGAGAAAACGCTCATGCGGCTCATTATACAGGAAGAAAAAGGTGCCTGCCACCACTTAGCGGATGGGGAGGTGCGGGAGAAAGATGAGGAGGCCCGCAATGAGTGCGCCCGCGGCCGCGATGAGGACTGAGCCAGCGACGAGGTCCTTGATCACTTTCACGTACGGATGGACGCGCGGCTTCATCATGTCGAGCATCCGCTCGAAAGACGTGTTGACGAGTTCGAGCGCGAGAACGACCGAACAGACGATCGCGAGGATGGCCCGCTCATCAGAGGAAAGCGGCAAATACCAGGCAAAAAAGGCGATAGCGAGGGCGACCGCGACTTCGAAATGGAAATTGCGTTCCTCGCGGATCGCATAGGCGATGCCAGAAAACGCGTGGCGGAAACTGCGGAAAAACTTGCGCATGATAGGTCTATTTGTCTTTGGGAGAAACCGGGGCGAGCGCGTCAGTCACGTCGTCCTGGATCCGGAACATCCGCTCCTCATGGTCGAAACCGACCAGATGGAGCACGCCGTGAGAAAACACATAGGTGAACTCGCGCTTCCATGATACACCATCCTCGTCCGCTGAACGAGCGATGAAATCCGGCGAAAGCACGATCTGTCCGAGGTCGATCGGGCCAGCAGGTGCGGCCGAAATAGCCGAGAGTCCTTCGAAATGTCCGAACGAGAGGATATCGGTCGGCTTCGATTTCCGCCGATAGTCGCCGTTGAGTTTCGCGATCTCGGCATCGGAAACGCAGGCTACGTCGAGCATAACGGTGCGCCGGTCATCGAAGACCGATGGAAACGAACGAGTGAGCGTCTCGCGGATAATGCTCCGAAGAAAAACAAAAGAAAGCCCGCGTAGGGCTTCCTCTCCCCGGAGAGTCATCCGGATCCGCATACTATTTGAGCCGGGCGCTGACGAGTTCGCGCACGAGATTGCCGTCGGCTGCACCGGCGGTTTCTTTCATGACGGCGCCCATGACGCGGCCCATGTCCTTGGCGGTCGCATCCGGCATAGTAGCGAGCACTTTGTCCACCGCAGCAGTGACCGCTTCGGACGAGAGTTGCGCCGGGAGGTACGCCTCGATGAAGACGAGCTCAGCCTGCTCTTTCTCGACGAGATCGGCGCGGCCTGCTGCTTCATACTGAGCGATGCTGTCCTTCCGCTGCTTCACGAGTTTCTTGGCGACGGCTTCGACTTCGGCATCGGTGAACTCGGCCACCGGCTTCCGGGCTTCGATCGCCGCATTTTTGAGCGCACTCTGGAAGAAACGGAGCGTGTCGCGCTTCACGGTTTCCCCGGCTTTCATGGCGGCCTTCAGTTCATCGCCGATTTTTGTGACAAGAGCCATAGGCTTCTTTGGTATAAAAAATTTCTCCTTTGCGGATCACCTATCCGTTTCGGCGAGCCGCCACTGTGGCGGCCCACCAAACGGAACATTCACTTAGCGAATCTTCTTCTTGATGTCGCGAAGTGCTTCATCATCGAAGCGACCGAGCTTCTTCAAGCGGTTGATTTCCTTGCGGATCTTCACTTTATAGAGGGCCTCGGTGCGGCGCTTCGGACGGCTCTGCTCTTCCTCGCGGAAGCGCAGTTTGCGGACGCGCTTTAGGACGCCGGACTGCTGGACGCGCCGCGAAAAACGCCGGATGAGCGCTTCGGCGGTTTCCTTCTCTTTTCGTTCAATGTAGATCATAGCGACCTCCTTTCTGTCGTTACGCAATTTTCCCCTTAACTCTTCTGAGGACTTGCGTGTTTGGTGCAGTTCGAGGCGCAGCCGAAGCGCGGAGCAAGCTGTATTTCACATACAGCGGCGAGCACTAGAGGCTGCAACGAAGAAATGTGCCAGACACGAAAGTTCTCAAACGGGGTGGATGTTTTCCGAGAGCTTTGCCCCGCCAAGGAGGTGGAGGTGGAGATGCGGCACCTCCTGTCCCCCACCCTTCCCGACGCGAATGAGCAGCTTATACCCTTTTTCCGAAATCTTCAAGTCTCGGGCGAGATCCCGGGCGACCCGGAACATGTTCCCCACGATCCGCTCGTCCCCGTCCTCCATCTCGGCAATCGACGGGATCAGCTTCTTCGGAACGATGAGGACATGAACCGGCGCGATTGGCGCGATATCGTCGAATGCCATGACTTCATCATCCTCGTAGCGGAACACCTTGGGGATTTCGCGGTCGCGGATTTTCTCGAAGACCGTCTTCATAGCTACTCCTTGTGTTTGGCGTGATCACGCTTTTCTTTCTCGAGGCGCTCCTTCTCCTCTTCTTCCTCGTCATCCTCGTCCGGCTTCGGGAGCGGGATGCCGTTCGGACCCATGAGCGCGGTGTTTGCCTTCAGGATCTTCTTGGCGGCATCGACGAGCTTGTCCTGGATGACCGTCTCCTGCGTGCCGGACACCATATCCTTCACGATCGCCGTACCGTCGAGCGCTTCTTTCTGCCCGATGATGATGGTCACCTCGACGCCGAGGCGGTTCGCGACACGGAGCTGGCTTTTCAGCGTACCGCGACCGAACGATTCTGCGATGAGGATACCATTTTTCTCGAGGTCGGCGAAGAGCCGGAGCGATTTCTTTTTCGCCATGTCACCGAGCTGAGCGAGAAAAACGCGCGGCTTCGGCTCGACATACGGCTTCACCTGGGTCCGCTTCATCTCGAGGATGATGCGATCGAGGCCGAGACCGAAACCGATGGCCGGGGTCGGTTCGCCGCCGAGCGACTGGACGAGCCGGTCATAGCGACCGCCGCCGCCGAGGGAGTAGGCCCGGCCCTCTTTGTCCGTTGATCGGATCTCGAAGACCGTGCGGGTGTAGTAGTCGAGGCCGCGGACGAGCCGGGTGTTGATCGTGTACGGGAGTTCGAGCTCGTCGAGGTATTCGAGCAGGCGCTTGAAGTGATCGCGCGATTCCTGATCGAGGTAGTCGAGGGACTGCGGCGCGTGCGTCGTGATTTGGATGCACTTCTCTTCCTTGCAGTCGAGGATGCGCATCGGATTCGTCGCGAGCCGCTCCTTGCAGTTCTGGCAGAGGCGGTGTTTCTGGCTCTCCAAGTAGCGGACGAGGACTTTCTCGTAGTCACGGCGCGATTCGGGCGTACCGATGGAATTCACCTGGAATTCGATGTTCTTCAGCCCCAGGTCACGAACAACACGGAACGCGAGCTGGATCACCTGGGCGTCGAGGATCGGATCTTCTTCACCAAAGACGTCGAAATTGGCCTGCCAGAATTCGCGGTAGCGGCCTTCCTGCGGACGATCATAGCGGTAGACCGGACCCATGGAGAACAGCTTGATCGGCTTCGAGAGCACCCCCATGCCATGCTGGATATACGCGCGGACGACGCCAGCGGTGAATTCCGGCCGGAGGGCGACGCGATCCCCGCCGCGGGTGTTGAAAACATACATTTCCTTGTCGATGATGTCCGTCCCTTCGCCGACCGAGCGAGTGAAGAGGTGAGCGTACTCGACGAGCGGCGTATCGATGCGGCGATAGCCGTACTCGAGCTGCGCGTGCGAAAGGATGCGGCGAACCCGCTCCCAATACGGCTGCTCATCCGGGAGGATGTCGCGCATGCCGCGAAGCGCCTGGAGGAGGATCTCCTCCTGCATGAGGGCGGGCGCAGCCGGAGCCGGCTTGGCGGCCTTTTTCGCAGCCGGAGCCTTCTTCGGAGCGGCTTTCTTGGCGGCTGGGGCTTTCTTCTCGGTTTCCTTCTTCTTCGTCGTCTTGGCCATATGCGTGGCGTTAAGAAATAGTTTCCAAAATTAGTAGAGTGTCATCTCGGTGACCGGCCAGGCCCGGAGGAGCACCCGTCCGATAATCGCGGTCTTCTTCACGGGGCCGAAAGCACGCGAGTCATAGCTGAACGCCCGATTGTCTCCCATCACGAAATACTCGTCATCCGCCACTTTCGTCTTGGGGAGATCCGAAGTCTTCACTGCCGGATCGAGATACACGCTCTCATCAAGTACATAGCCTTGATGATGGACGTCGTTGTAGATGTACACCTTGCCGCCCTTGATTTCGACGCTCTCGCCCGGGAGACCGATCACGCGCTTGATGAAGAACTGCTTCGGATCGCGCGGGAAACGGAAGACGACCGGCTCCTGACGCGACAGCTCGCGGAACGGATTCACATCGACATTCGCGAGTGGGATTCGCGTATGCTTGAGTCCGAATTCGCTGATGACGAGATACTCCCCGTCATCAAAGTTCGGCTCCATGGACGAACCCTGGACAAAGAACGGTTGGAACAAAAAAGCTCGAATCGGTATAATGACGACCGCAGCGAGGACGAGGATTTTCACCATCTCGAGGAGGAGCGCTCCGGTTGAGAGATACTCTTCGTCCGGTTCGACCGGAGCCGGTGCGTGCGATGCGGACTGGTTTTCCACCATAGGAAATTCAAAGGGCTTTTTAGTGGCTGGCGCAATAAAACAACCCGATTGTACCACCATTTCGACGCGATTTCAAGAGTGAATAATGGCTTAGCTAAAGGAAATGGAGCAAAACCCGTACGAAACTGAGGCGGGACACCCCCGATCGAGAAGCTTCTCGCTCGGCGCGGCTCCCGTCAGCACCATGGCCCAGCCGAAACGGCGGACACGGCGGCTCTTTCTGCCGCTTACCTCGCTTGTTCTCATCCTCTTCGGCATCCTCGGCGGCGCCTCGCTCATGATAGGTGTCCGCTTCACGCAGTCTCTTCATTTCGAAAACCGCGAACTGTCATTTTTCTCGGGACTCCGCATCCTAGGTGATTCGTTTCTCGGTACCGGCGGCACGCTCGAAGGTGAAAAAAATGGCCGGGTAAACATCCTCCTTTTGGGACGGGCCGGCGAGAAATATCCTGGCCGCAACCTGACCGACACCGTCATGCTCCTCTCGCTCGATACCGAAAAGAAACGCGTCGGTCTCCTCTCGCTCCCTCGTGACCTCTTTGCGCCGATCCCCGGAACCGGGCTTTCCACCAAACTCAATTCGCTCTACCAGATCGGACTGAATGAAAATGTCGGCACCGAGATCCTCCGCGAGAGCGTGGCCGAAATCACCGGGCAGCCGATCCACTACTATGCGATGATCGACTTTGACGGCTTCGAGCGGATGATCGACGCGCTCGGCGGCATCCAGGTCGAAGTCATGCGCGATATCTATGATCCCCGCTATCCCGGCAAGAACTACAGCTATGAGACGTTCGAACTCAAAAAAGGCTGGCAGAGACTCGATGGCAAAACCGCGCTGAAATATGCGCGCGAGCGGCACGATGATCCCGAGGGCGACTTCGGCCGCACGAAACGGCAGCAGCAGATCATGCAGGCGGTGCGCGAGAGGGCTTGGTCCATCCCGACGTTCCTGAATCCCTTCGCGCTCTCCGGCTTTCTCGAAAGCCTCGGCGAGAGCGTTACGACCGACGTCCCGCCGGAGCGCCTCGGACGTTTCATCGAACTCGCTCGTTCCCTCGACACAAAGAACGTCTCGACGATCGTCATCGACGCCTGGAAGAAAGAGAGTTTGCTCCGCGTGTCCCACGTCGAGTCGGGCGGTGTTCGCGCGTTTATCCTCGTTCCGCGGAGCGGCACTTGGGGCGAGATCCGAGAGAGCGCCGAGCACCTGTTTGAGGCAAATGCTCGGGAGACGAAAACCGAAGCGATGAAACGAGAGGCTGCGAGCATCCTCGTCCTCGCCGCTCCCCGCTACCGCGCCAATGCCGAAGCCCTCGTCAGTGATATCCGCGAAACCTTTCCGATCGCTTCGGTGAAGCTCCAGAGTGACGGCGGTTTGGACAGCGTGACCGAAGCCGCTATGATACAGGACAAGAGCGGGGTCCGTGCGCCCTATACCCTCGATACGCTCATCGCCCGGTACGGCCTCTCGGTCGGCGACATCCGCGGAGCAGCCGCCCTCACTCGTGACGACATTGATCTCGTCATCCTGTATAACCAAAGCGGTCCGATTCTTCCGACACTCGACCGTGCCGACGCACCGATCGGCGAAACCGACTTCCAAGAGCCGCTCGCTCCGCAGAAGAATCCCTATACCCGCTAGCACACATGCCCCCTATGACTACGCTCATCGTCGGCCTCGGCAACCCCGGACCCGAATACGCTACTACTCGCCACAACATCGGTTTTCTCGCGCTCGACCGTTTGCGGGAAGTTTTTGGTGCGCCAGAATTCCGTCCAGAAGCAAAGTTCTCCGCTCTGCTCTCGTCGGTCGTCGTCGATGGACGGAAAGTTATCCTCGCCAAGCCGACGACGTACATGAACGAATCCGGCCGCGCGGTCCGGGCCATCCTCGACTACTACAAGCTCAATCCCGCGGCACTCATCGTCATCCACGACGATCTCGACATCGCTCCGGGCACGCTCCGCACCACCGACTCGTCCCGGGCCGCTGGACACAATGGCGTGCAGGACATCATCGATTCCCTCGGCACACAGGATTTCTTCCGCCTCCGTCTCGGCATCGGTCGGCCAGTTGAAGTTGAGGGCGTCTGCATACCGTCTCACGACTATGTACTCGGCCGTTTCTCGGAGGAAGAATCCGCCGGACACGCTGCCCTGTTCGATACCGTCATCAGAACCGTCCGCGACCGACTCGTGGCCTAACGCGAAAGAAACGAAAACCCGCCCGAAAAAACGGGCGGGTTTTTATTCGGCTGAAGAAGAGAGTTCCGCCAAAGGCCGGCAGTAGGAGGGTACTACCAACTCTGGACGGAACTGTCGCCTCCAGCACTCGGAAGAGGCTGCTTTTGTTTGCACCACCCTAGCGTCAAAACTACTCCCTGTCAATACTCGCCCAAGAAAAAAGCCGGATAGCACTAGCTACCGGCCAAACGGACGCGAAGCGGTTCATGACGCGTCACGCGGACGAGAGCCCATCACCGTGACGAGCATCTGGTACGCGGCGATCGATGCGATCGCCATGAGCGCGAGTAGGCAGGCGATCAGGCTCCACTCGGCGTGGAAATACACGATCAGGATGGGCGAGACGGCGAACACCATGAGGCGCGGAAAGAGGCGGTATTTATCCGCAAACGTTTCCTGAGTCGCCCAGACGACTGCGAGATACAGGACGAATCCCGTACCGATGCCATGGACGAACGCTTCGGCTGAAGCTTCGCCTGGCTCCGTCAGGAGCACATACCCCGTGAGACCGATGCACATCGGGATCGCCACCATGAGACCACCGAGAACGAGCGCAGCTATCCAGTAAAGAACGAGCTTTCCCATGATCCCCTCCTTTCGTAGCGGCTGTGGGATGACTGATACTCGCACCCGTCCTGAAAAATGTCAAAAGAAAAACCGGCGCCCTCTCTCGAGAGAAGCGCCGGGAAACTTGGGGGGGTGCCGTCACACCGTCACGCGCCGGCTGACTTCCGGTGGCTCACCATCACTTGGTAGACCGCCGGGACAGCCAGAACCGCGAGCACGACCAGCGTGGCGAAGTAGGTGAAGCCGAACGTCGGCATGAGCCAAGCGACCGCCGTCGGCAACGCCAGGAAGAACAGGAAACGCTTCATGGGCGACACCGCCTTCGCCGGGATGCCGAGCGCGACGACCGCAGTGATCGTCACAAACAGCATGAGCGAGAAGTAGGCCGCGACGCGCACGTCGACCGGGACGGCACGCGTGATCTTGGTTGCCTCGACGTACAGGACCGGGGCGAACAGCATCACGAAGAGCGCGAGCGTCGCGCTGAGGAGCGTGGCGAAGAAAAGGTACAGGATCGTCTTTCCCATTTGGGATGCCTCCTTTGCATGAAGATGGGATGCCTGATATTTGCATCTCCCCCACTAAATGTCAAAAGAAAAAGGCCCCGTTTCCTTTCGGATTCGGGGCCCGTGCTTCATGCGGCGTTGCCGCTGAAACAATTGATGACCTACTGGGTCAGCCGGCGGTGGCTCCCGCCTCGGCCGGTGACGCAGCAGTCGGGTTCACGTCAGGGTCGTTGTGGCAGACGCAGCCGTGCATGGTCTCGCTGCCGCCGTAGTCGCTCGGCTTGAGCCAGGCGTAGCGACCACCGCACATGCAGCTGGACGGGACGATCTTCCAGCCTTGGATGAGCGCGATGGCCCACTTCTGCGGAAGTTGATCGGACATGATGGGCATGCCGTCACTCCTTGGTCTTGGCCGCAGGAGCCGGCGCGGGAGCAGGCTTGGGAGTCGTTGTGCTCGCCATGCCGTCGCGCACCAGGTTGGCCAGGAGCACGTCGACCAAGGTCCCGCCGTTGGCACCGGAGGCGCCGCCGGAAACGAGGATCTCGGGGACCAGCTTCATGCCCGCCTTGCCGGCATCGGACAGCGCCTGCGCGACCTGCACGATCGCGTAGTTGCCCGCGTCCATCGACTCGATCTTCTGCTTGATGACCTTCGCCTCGGCCTCACCGATCGCCAGGGTTCTCCCAGCTTCGGCTTCACCGGTGACTCGCGTCACTTGGGCGTCGGCATCCGCGTTGATCTTCTTCGCCTTGGCCGCGCCATCTGCCGTCTTCACCGCTGCTTGGGCGTTGAAGTCCGCGATCTCGACGGACCGTTCGGCGGTCACGACGCTTGCCTGGGTGTCGGCCTGCGCAGTGGCCTGCTCGAGCTGCTTGCGCGTCTCCTGTGCCTGCCGCTGCGTGTCGAAGGTCACCTTCTGCTGTTCGGCGACCTTGCGGTCGGTCAGCGTCTGCATCAGCTCGGCTGGCGGGTTGATGTCACCGATGAGCGTCTCGACCGCCTGGACGTTGTACGTCCGGAGTGCCGCGGAGATGGCGGTCTTGGCTTCTTCTTGCCGCTGGCTGCGCTCCTTCAGGAAGCCGATGACGTCGGAGCTCTGGGCGGCGTTGCGGAAGTAGTTGCCGATGGTCGGTTCGAGCACCTGCGTGACCAGCGCCTCCATGCTCCCGAAGCGGGCGATCACCTTGGGGGCGTCATTCCGCGGGATATGGATGATCTGGCTCACGTCGAGGTTGAACGTGAAGCCATCGGCCGAGCGGACCGTGATGGTCGAGAGGTTGGCGTCGAGCTTGTGGCTCTCCGTCTTCGCCGTCGCCCAGTTGAGGACGACGTTCGCCGTCGGCACCACCCGCACCTTGTGGGTGTAGGGGTTGATCGGGTACTTGCCCGGATCGAGCACGTCGTTCCAGACGCCCTTCTGGCCGCGTTGCACCAGGTTGCCCTGGGTGAACTGGTCACCGGTCACGTCTTGCCCCTGGCTGCCCACGAACGCAACCACCACGCCGACCGATGCGATTGGCACCTCGGTCATGTCCTGCTGTTCCACCGTGGCGAACTTCGGGTTGATGAAGTAGCGACCCGCGAGCAGCACTTGCTCCTGGAGACCCTTCTTGCCGCCGTTCGCGAGGAAGGCGTTCGGGTTCTGGAACATGTTGTGGTTCGCGGTTTCCGGACCGGCGATCTCGCCGGTTGCGAGCGCTTCGCCTTCCTTCGTCGTCACGATCCCGACCTTGTTCTCGGGGATGTCGATGACGTCGGCCATCTCGACCTTGAACAGCACCGGGTTGATCCGGTACTGCCCCTGGGGGATGATGGTTGCCTGCGCACCACGTTCACCGCTCACCATGAACGCCTTGGCGTCCTGGAAGAGGTCGCACTCGACGTGCTTGGCGATGATGCGGCCGGTCGGAAGCGCGGCGCCATCCTTGGCTTCGACGACGCCGATCTTGCCCGCCGGGATGACGGTCATCTCCTTGGTCTCCACCGTGAAGACCTTCTTGTTGATCCGCCAAGAGCCCGGGGGGATCAGCGCCATCTGAGGACCACGCTGGCCACCCTTCGAGAGGAAGGCCCGCGCGTCCTGGAAGTCGTCGCATTCGACCTGCTGGCCGATGATGCGCCCCGCCGGAAGCGGTTCACCGTCACAGGATTCCACGACGCCGATGCGGCCCGGGGGGATCACGGTGAACTTCTCGAATTCGACCACGAACTGCCACGGCCAGTAGAAGAAGTGGAGTCCGGGCGCGAGTGCGTCGGCCTGGACGCCGGCCTCGCCGTTCAGGGCGATGACCTTGCCGGGCGGCAGCTCGCGGTTCGAGCCGAAGATCACGAACTTCTTCGTCACCAGACCGATGCTGTCATCGGGGATGATGACGATGCCGAAGAGGCGGAGGACCTGCTTGTAGAACAGGACCGCCAAGGCCAGAACGACGACGGTGGCGATGAGGCCACCATAGCCGAAGAGACCTGAAAGGAGGGAGAGTGCGTATTCCATGATTCAGAGATTCCTTCTGCTAGAACTTGAGTTGCTTGGATTCTTCGTCGCCCGGCTGGAGGAAACGCGCCTTGAATGCGCGCCACCCCTGCTTCTTGCGAAGCTCGCCGAGCACCACCTGCATCCCGTGTTCCGGCCACGTCTCTTCTTGCCAGACCTTGCGGTCTCGGCTGAGCGAAAACGTGATCGTCCCAGAGACGCCACGAGCGGTGGCGATTGCGTACGGATAGCGATCGCGGACGACCGACTGGACCGTGGCAATGACCACTTCCCTTCTTGATGATTCTTGGCTCACATGAGCGCTCCTTTCTGAATGGGTATCGTACCCGTTAGTTGTCAAAG
>CAZTYU010000003.1:12970-38036 GCA_964617535.1 uncultured Bdellovibrionales bacterium
TGGCTCACATGAGCGCTCCTTTCTGAATGGGTATCGTACCCGTTAGTTGTCAAAGGTCAGGCGTCCCGAACGCGCTTTGTGAGAAGACGCACTTAGGACGCCCAATAATAGCAGAGAAAGTGATTTTTGTCAATGGTAAAAAGGTATGAAAAAGAGGCTTCGGAGAGCCTCTTTTTGGTTCAGATTCGTGCAAAGGTGAGGGGTTACTTCTTCTCCTCTTTCTTCTCTCCTTCGGCTGCCTCCGGAGTTTCCTTTACGACACCCTCCACCTTGGTCACATCCATCTCGACTTTCTCGTCGAGGGCAGCCATCTCAGCTTCGGTGCGCGGCGCTTCGACGAGCGCGACAATCGTGTCGAGCGTCTCGAGCATCTCGACGCCCTTCGGGAGAACGATATCCGACACCTTGATCTGATCATCGAACGTCGCGAGACGAGCGAGGTCGATCGGGAACGAGTGCGGCAAGTCCTTCGGGAGGCACTTCACTTTCACTTCATCGAGGTTCTTGATGAGTACACCGCCGAGTGCCTTCACGGCCGGAGCATCACCGACGAACTCGAGCGCGATATCGGTCTCGATCTCCTCGTTCATGTTGACCTGATAGAAATCCACGTGGGTGTAGCGGCCCGAAAGCGGATCGGTTTGCACGTCATGGATGAGCGCGTTCACTGCCTTTTTCCCATCGAAAGAAAGTTCGACGAGGGTGCTTTCACCGGCCGCCTTATAGAGCTTCGCGAAATCGATATAGCGAACCGAGAGATTCATCGGTTCTTTGCCGTGTCCGTACTGCACCGCCGGGATGAGTCCGCTCTCGCGGAGCTTGGCCAGCGCCTTGCCGGATTCAGTTCTTTCGAGCACGTTCAGTTTCATGGTTTCCATACGCTTCTCAGTAATTTATACAAAAAAATCGCTACTCTTCATCCCTTCCATCTCCTAATGGATGAGCTCATCGACGCCACGGTGCTCCTTCAGAAACTGATGCACCGTAAGCACTTCGTCGCTCGAGATCGCTTCGCCCTTGAAGAGCCGCTTGGCTTCGCCCTGTTCGAGATCCGTGAGCACCCCCATGGACACGACGCCTACCGGCGACATCGAGACATAGACGAGCGTCGAGGCGCCGCAGCTCTCACAGGTGAGATGCAACGTCGATCGCTTGTCTTCCTGATCGATGAGGAGCATCTTGGCCGGCCGGTACTCCTTGCTGCAGACCGGGCAATGGACGAGCGCTTTCAGGTTTTCGAGGTTGGGTTTCATGTGCCGTTAGTGTAACAAAAATCCTTTTGAAACGGCAATTTTCGAGCAAAAGCAGTGTACCAGAGCCACATCCCAGAGTCAACCCGGTTACTCGAGGGAATTGACCGGGGCCAGGAGCGGTGTTAGGCTGGGCTTTCGTTCTTTACTGAAAAGAGGTCCCCGATGGCCACATCGCCCGCTCTCGCCTTCATGCGCTCAGTCGCGCTCGATACACTGCCTCCCCCGTCATTTTTCCGCCATCCTGACTGGCATGCGCTCTGGCAGCTCCGCGAGCACCTCGTCCTCCGCGCCGCAAACGCTGCCGCACTCCGGGGTCGCTCGTACCGGGATTTTCGTGTCGGGGGCGCCGCCTTCGTCTCGAGCCGGAAACCGGACCTCCTGCGTTCGCTCGGCCGAACGCCTCAGCACATCTACACCGGGGCTAACTGGAAACTGGGTCAGGACGAACGCAACACCTGTGTCGAACAGGAGATCGTCGCCCAGCTCCGGCAGAATCAGCACCTGTTTCCGGCACGCCGCATCCTCGCGCTCGCGATCTACGGACGCGCGCAGGACGAACCGGATGCCGAGAGCGGCGTCCGGACGCCGACGCTCCATCCCTGTCGGCATTGCCGGCGGCTCCTCCGGGAAATTCCCGAGATGCGGCCAGATACGGTCATCATCACTACCTCTCCCGATGGTCCGATGGAGCTCATGCCGTTTGCCGAGCTCCTTCGAATCCACAGCCCTCCCTGAGCTACCCCAATCAGCTCGTTTCACGCAAGGCCCCCGGTCTTGCTCTTTTTTTACCCAAAACAAAAGAGAGCTGGTCAGGCTCCCAAAATAGTTTACGACCGCAACACGCTTATTTCTTTCCTCGTGACCGCCGGAGCGACTTACGGATGAGCCACTTCGGACCAAACATGGTCGGCTCAATTCGAAGCGCACATCCATGCGTTCGACAAAACTCTTTGAGCCAGAGCGATGACCGATACTCGGACTGCGGCACGCGTTGGAAAAATTCCCGTATGTCCATACCCTGAAACGGCTTGGCCAGATACGCGTATCCGCCCGGACGGAGAGCTGCGATGAGTCGTTCGAGGTTCCTCGCAAGCCGGGCGTATGCAGCCGTGGGCTGAAGCCGGGCCGTACGATCGCTGTCGTATCCTTGGAGCCCGGCTACCGGGACAAACGTCGCAAAAGCGATCTCGTTACCAGCCTGACGAATGTGCTGAAGAAACCTGGCGAAATCTCGAGACGCAAAGATATTGCCCTGGAATCGGACATCGTCGTAGATATGCCAATGAGCATCCGTGGACTGGAGCGAGAAGTTGTAGTTCTTCGAACCAATCACCTCGCGGAGAGTCGCACGGCCACAGACATCCACGTAGACAGGCTCCGTGCCATCCTGCTTCAGCTGTCGGAGATAGTCGGCTATCTCTCGTTGCCACTTCGGAAAAAGCTCCAGGTAGCTGAAGCCGCTCATGCGATCGAGACGATAGTGTTCTCCGGCCGCAACTCCCTGCTCAGCCATTTTCTGGAGCGAACAGAGAGCCGCCTTGCGTTCAGCCCAAGAGGCGGGAGTCAAATCGGTTGCCGTCTCCATGGATTCACCTCCATATTCTGTGAATGAACGATGGTCCACGGTATCACAGCCATCCGTCGTGGTCAAAACGAAAAAGAACCGGTGAGGTTCCCTTGGACATTCAACTCGAGAGTCGTTATTACTCTCTTCCCCGAATCACCGGGAACTCCACGCCGATCACTGCGTCGTTCGCTCCCCTCATGGGCTTATCCATGGTGAGATCAAAACGGCTGTCGCCATTGTCCTCATACAGGACGGCAATCAAAGTCTCGTTTTTTACGCTGCGGGAAAGCGGCACATCGAAGTAATTTTTCTGTCGCTGCATGTCTTTGAACCGCTCCGCGAGCTCGGGCGTATACGTGCCGGATTTTTTGGCCATCGCAATGACATCAGGCTCGTCGATGAGAGAATACGTACCGAGGACTTTTCCCGCACAGCCGCCATTCGATTCATGGACGGCTACCCAGGCCGGCGCATACGAGCGTGCGACATATACATTGACGAGATCTCCGGGAACCTGATCGAACATCGTCAGCCCTGTCCATTTTGTCTTGCCGGCGAGATAGGCCGACTGGTATTCGGTGGCACTCGTATCGGACTTGAAGTGAACCTTTATCAACGCCGGGGCGTCCAGGGCATTGTCCGGTGCACCCGCTCGCCGGTACGTCATCACCCGATCCTGAGACCGATCAAATACCTTGTCTCCATTGTCCTCGTACAGCGTGACATACGCCTCGAATCGATCCATGTACCGATTCAGCGAAAGAGCGATATCGTTATGAGTTCCCGGTTCGAGGAAATGGATCGCGGTGGGTTTGTTCTCATCCGGCGTACCAATGAGCGGCGGACTGACAACGACAAATCCCGGCTTCGCGAGCTGGACATGCTTCACCCGGAGGCTTCTCCCCGGTTCCTGTTCGGTAGTAACCTGGAAAAAATCTGGCTGGTCTAAATACATCCCCTGTATCGCCTGCTGCGTGAGCGCGATGGAGGCAATCGACTTCGCGAGCTGCTCCGTCTGTTGTTTGATTTCTTCCTCGGAAGCCCCGCGCGCTTTTGCCTCCTCGATCGCAGCCTCTACCGTCTTTCGGTATTCCTCGATCTTTTTTTCCTGGGTCATCACGAAGGTCTTCGGCTTGATGCAGCCGTCAGGCACCTGCCCCACTCCTTCTTGAGCAACCACGGCCGCCGGTGTCCCCACCTCGGACTCACCCGTCTTGGTATCGCCCCGAAAAAAATAGAAAACAGCAGCTCCTCCAAAAAGGAGTGCTGCCATTCCGACGATGAGACCTGCTTTGAGCCGAGACATGTTTTGTTTTTTTCTATTCTACCACCTCCGACGGAAATTTTTACACGTCCAGGTTCTTCACGTTCTTGGCATGTGTCTGGATGAAGCGGCGGCGCGGCTCGACTTCGTTACCCATCAGGACATCGAACAGCCGGTCGGCCTCTTCGGCATCGTCGATCGAGACTTGGAGCATGAGCCGGTTATCCGGCGCCATCGTCGTTTCCCAAAGCTGCTCCGGATTCATTTCACCGAGACCTTTGTAGCGCTGGATATTGATGCCGAAAACATTCTCTCCGCCCTCACTGTTCGCGTCAGCATTCTCTGCAGCTTCAGCCGGGACTTCCTCTTTCGGTTCAGCGGCTTTTTTCTTGGCGGCTTTGGCGCTCTTGTTTGCTTCGGCGGCCGTGCGGATCGCCTCGATAACACGGTCTTTCTCCTCCTCCGTATAGGCATAACGGACGTCTTTTCCTTTCTGCAAACGGTACAGCGGCGGCTGGGCGATATAGATGTATCCGCCTCGGACGAGGTCTTCGAAATAGCGGTAGAAGAACGTGAGGAGGAGCGTGCGGATATGCGAACCATCGACGTCGGCGTCCGCCATGATGATGATCTTGTGGTAACGGAGCCGCGAGATATCGAACGTTTCGCCGATACCGACACCGAGCGCGATGATGATCGGCTTTAGTGTATCGGACTTCACGACCTTGTCGATCGTCGTCTTTTCGACGTTTACGAGCTTGCCCCGGAGCGGTAGTATCGCCTGGAACTCGCGGTTGCGTCCCTGTTTGGCGCTGCCACCGGCCGAGTCTCCCTCGACGATGTAGAGCTCGCTCCGGCTCGCATCCTTGCTCGAACAATCGGCGAGCTTTCCCGGGAGCGTCATACCCTCGAGCGCGCCTTTCCGGATGACAGCGTCTTTGGCAGCCCGCGCCGCGATCCGGGCACGAACGGTCAAGACGCATTTGTCGATGATGGCACGCGCGTCGGACGGATGTGTCTCGAGATAATCAGCAAACGCTTCCGCTACGACGGTCTGCACCGCGCCGCGAACTTCGGAATTATTGAGCTTGTCTTTCGTCTGGCCCTCGAACTGCGGGTTGGCGAGCTTCACCGAGACGACCGCCGTCAGTCCTTCGCGCAGGTCTTCGGCGGAAAAGGTCCCTTCTTTCTCTTTGATGAGATTGTTCTTTTTGGCGTAGTCGTTCAGGACGCGGGTCAGCGCCATCTTGAAACCGGTCACGTGCGTCCCGCCGCCTGGGTTCACGATGTTGTTCGCGAACGAAAACATGTGTTCCTTGAAGCTGTCCGTGTACTGGAGCGATGCTTCGACATAGATATCGTCGACGGTCTTCTCGACATAGAACGGCGTCGCATTCTTGAGTTCTTTGCCGCGATTCAGGAATTTGACGAACGAGATAATGCCCGAATCAAAATAAAATCCGTGCCGGACAACGAGGTGTTCGTCTGTTTCGGCGAGCACCTTGCGCCGATCCTCGCAGAGGATCTTCACCCCCTTGGTGAGAAATGCTTGGTAACGGAGGTACTCGAGGATTTTGGTCCAGCTGTAGGCGATCTCGGGGAAAATCTCCGGATCAGCCTGAAACGCGACCGTGGTCCCCGTCCGGTCCGACTTCCCGATCGACTTCACGCTCGCTTTCGGCTTGCCCTGTTTGAATTCCTGGAACCAGATCTTGCCTTCACGGTGGACTGTCACCTGGGTCGAGACGGAGAGCGCGTTCACAACCGACACGCCGACGCCGTGGAGGCCGCCGGAAATCTTGTAGCCGTCACCGCCGAACTTACCACCCGCATGAAGGATGGTGAGCACGGTCTCGAGCGTCGATTTCTTGGTCTGAGGATGGATATCGACCGGGATACCGCGGCCATTATCGATCACCTCGATCCAATTTTCCGGAAGCAGCCGCACGACGATATCAGTGGCATAACCCGCCATCGCCTCGTCGATCGAGTTGTTGACCACTTCCCAAATGAGGTGGTGGAGGCCTTCGGGGGAAGTGCCGCCGATATACATACCCGGACGCTTCCGCACCGGATCAAGGCCTTCCAAGACCTGAATGGATTTGGCGCTATAATTGTCTGCTGCTTTCGGTTTGGCCATAGGAGGGATTTAGACTACGAGTGTTGGAACTGCCGAACGGTAAATTCAATGAGGAGAATCAGGGCGAGGGCGAGGAGGGCGAGCCACCAGGCGAAATACCCGAGGAACTGCGCCAGCGCGAGACAAGCGATGTAGAGACCGAGGAGGAGTCCTTGGCGAAATGCGCTCGGGACATAGGCCTCTGCCGCTCGCTCGTCCAGAAAGCGCTCTGCGAGTGCGAGGAGACCGAGCGTGAAGAGCGCCGAGACAAAAAGCATGAGGGAGAGAAAAAACACCCCCTGCCCGACGAGTGTCAGTGTTACTGGATCGACTCCAAAAATGAAAACGCCGAGGACGCCGAGGGCCGCGAGCGCAAGGAGACGAAGGATGATAACTGACGTCGAAAGGCGCATCAGAGCAAGGTACAGAAACTCAAAAAGCACGTACCTCTAGTATACGGTTTTTATGCCGACTTAGCAAGCGGTAGAGTGGCTTATATAAAGGAAAACCCGCCAGTTTTATGGCGGGAGAAACCCTCCGGAAAGGGCTTATTTTTCCTCATTGGCACGGGAGACATAAGTCCCCTTTTCGGTGTTCACCACGACCCGGTCACCGGCCTTGATAAAAAGCGGGGTGGTGAGCTGCATGCCGGTCTCGAGTGTGACGACTTTGTCGCCGCCAGAAGCCGTATCGCCTTTGAGTCCGGGCGGGGCATCGGCAACCGTGAAGGTCATCTTGATCGGGAGCTCGATGTTGAGCGGCCGGCCGTTCCAATTGAGCATGGTCACTTCCGTCCCGTCGACGAGATAGTCAGCGAGACTCCCCAGCGTGTCCCTGCCCAGCGTGAACTGGTCGTAATCCGCCATGTCCATGAAGCTGTACTCATTCCCATCGTGGTAGAGATACTGGGCTTTCGACTTGGTCACTTCCGCCTCATCGACCTTGTCCTTGTCTTGGAATGTGTAGTCAATGATCGCACCCGAGAGGAGGTTCTTCAGTTTGGTGCGCATGACGGCGCCGCCACGCCCGAGAAAGCTGTGCTGATACTCGACGACAACATATGGCTCGTCGTTCCAGAGGATACGCTTGCCGGTCTTGATTTCAGTGAGATTGAGCATGATGATATCTCTTTGTTTCGAGTAGGGACCCGCGGTTTACTTCACAACGTACGGGATCAGCGCCATAAACCGGGCGCGTTTGATCGCGAGCGAGAGATTGCGCTGTTCAGTCGAGGTAAGTCCGAATCGCTTCGGAGGATAGATCTTCCCCTGGGAGTTGAGGAAGCGGCGGAGAAAATAGGCATCCTTGTAGTCGAGGCGGCCGAGTTTCTTCCGTGAGTCTTGGTCGAGCGTCATATGAATGATGGATAGGTTATTGGGAGGGCTTAGAACGGAACGTCTTCGATCTTGATTTCCTTCTCATCATCGAGATTGATGGTCGGGATTTCCTCTTCCTGCGGCGGCGTAGCATTGCGATTGGCTGTCGGAGCGGCCGACGATGTCCGTGGCGCGCCCTGACCGGATGACTGTCCGCCGGCACGGGCACCGAGCTGCATATTCTCGCCGACGACTTCGGTCACGCGGCGCTGAGAACCGTCCTTGGCGGTATACTCCCGTGTCTGGAGCCGGCCCTCGACAAAGAGCTCTTGGCCCTTGGTCAGGTACTGTCCAGCGATCTCCGCTTGGCGGCCCCAGAGGATGACCGTGTGGAATTCGGTCTTCTCCTGCTTCTGACCACTCTTGTCAGTCCAGAAGTTATTGGTCGCCATGCCGATCGTCGCAACGCTCTGACCAGTTGGGGTGGTCCGGATTTCCGGATCGCGAGTGAGCCGACCGACGAGGATGACTTTGTTCACGTTCATAGTCTTTTGACTTTAGATTATGGGCGCTTTGGGCGCCTGTGAAATTAGATGTCGAGCTTCTCTTTGAGCTTGGCGTCGATTTCTTCCTTGCTCGCTTCCTTGGCCGGGGCCGCGGCGACGGGAGCAGCTGTTCGGGTTTCACTCATCGGCTGGGACGACCGCTCGCGTCGGAAACCACCGCGGGCACGCGGGTCTTTCTTCACGTATTCGGTCCGCTCGATCGGCCGGAGTTCCGGGAGACTGTCAGCACGGAGGATGAGCGTTCGGAGAATCGTCTTCGAAAGGGAGAACTTCCGGTTGAGTCGAGTGATCGCATCACCTTTCTGCATTTCAGCGTCGAATTCGGCTGCGGAAAGTTCGCTCTTGTCAGGAAGCGTGAAGCGACGGGCGATGTAGATACCGCGCGTCTCACCCTCGACCTCATAGGCCAATTTCCGCTTGTCCTGAGTCTCCGGTGCCAAAAACTCGGCACCCTCCTCGCGGCAGATCGTCTCGACTTCGGCTCGGATCGCATCGAGCATCGGTTCCTTGCTCTCGCCGACGAGATAAAACAGTTCGTACTCACGCATACTTGGTAGCTGCTTAACGGTTTACAAAATAAAAGCCCACAAACAATTCCGAAAGTCGTGGGACGAGTGGACTCCTATCTCGGGCGCACGGCCTCAAGCGGGAATCCTTGGACTTTCTCTTGTTGTTTCAAGAGGATACCAAGGTTTTCCGATTTTGGCAAGGGAAAGACTTGGTGCCAAAAGACGTCCCGCCCGCAGCGCCTAATTAAACAGCTTCTTGTAGTTTTTCGACCAGTAGACGATGCCGTTATAGTAGTGGGCATTGAAAGCGCCGAGATAGTTGATAGACGCCTTGCGGATGGTCGCTTCTTTGTCCGAAGTCGCCCCGGCTTTCCGGAGCTTCAGTGCCATCGCCATCACGCCGTCGGTCAGACTCCATGGATCGGGATTTTTGTGCCCAGTCTTGGATCGGATCTCTGGCTCATAGCCCCGCCAGACGTCTGACATAAACTGCGCGACACCCATCGCTCCACCCTGACCGATGTAGTTCGGAGAACAGGAAACTTTCTTCGATTTGTTGTACCCGAGCGCATCGACAATATCGTAAAAGATCTCTTTGCGCTTGTAGAGCAGGTTGATTGAGGCTTTGTATTTGCTCCCGTATTTCTTGTAGCGCGCGATGGACACCTTTTCCACCTCGCTATAGGTACACTGTCCGGTGTTGGCGCCGAGATTCGTTTCCATCTTCAGAAATCCGTAGAGGACACCCTCTGGAACGCCGGTTTCATCGCTCGCATCCTCGACGGCCTCGCGGATATCTTTGGCGTTATAGGACTTTCCGGTGAGGAGCGCCAAGTCGCCCTGGAGTTCGGCCAGCTCTTTCTTGAGGCGCGCAACGGTCTTGGCGACATCCTCGACATCCTCGAGCGTCTCCTGCTGATCAGAGACGAGGGCGTTTTTCTCGACTGCTTTTTTCTGAAGCAGTTCCTCGTGGTCTTTCTTCGCATCCTCGAGCGAAAGCTTCTCGGTTTCCGTATCCGCTTTGGTAGCTGAAATGGAGTCGAGGAGGGTTGAAATCTTTTCCCCGACCGTCAGGAACTTGTCTGGGTCGTTCACTACCTCGGAAAAATTCTCCTCGGCGACCAGGATGCGCGGGAGCGGCCACTCGCCCTCATAGTAGAGCTCGCGCATCAGGTCAGCGATGAGATCTTTTTTCTCCTTGATTTGCTCCTCGAGAAAGGCCACCTCCGCCTCTTTCCGCTCGATCGTATTAGCGGCCTGCCTGATCTTGATCTGGGTCTCGGCGATTGCTCGCTGTGTCGAAGAGAGCGAGGCATTGATGCCAGCAAGCTCGGCCTCCAGCGCTTTCTTCTTCGCCTCGGCCGCCTTGAGTTTCTTCTCGACATCAGAAATGTCGTCCTTTATTTCATCGGCGTCCTCTTCGGCCGAAACCAGTGGAGCGAGAGAAACAATCCCTCCCAAGAGAAAAACGGGAAAGAAAAGAAGTGCCAAGCGATGCTTGTTTGTTTTAATACCCATTTTCCCATTATACCTCATGAAAAAAGAGGCTTCTTCAAGCCTCTTTCCCCTCTTTACTTCGCTGCTTCGGCTTCGAGTTCTTTGACCTTCTTCCAGACAGCCTTTTCGATCTCTTTGGCAACCTTCGGATTTTCTCGGAGAAAGGTTCGGGCAGTCTCGCGGCCGACGCCGAGTTTCACCTCGCCGAAACTGTGTGTGTTCCCCTGTTTCTTGATGACTTCGTATTTCACCCCCGTATCGAGCACATCGTCACTCCATGAGATACCCTCGTTATACATGATGAAGAACGATGTGGTCCGGAACGGCGGAGCAACCTTGTTCTTCACAACTTTAACATTTACCTGATTTCCGACGACCTCCTCACCCTTCTTCACCTGTGCACTCTTGCGCACCTCGACGCGGACCGAGGAGTA
Organism: uncultured Bdellovibrionales bacterium; assembly: GCA_964617535.1. GTDB lineage: Bacteria > Patescibacteriota > Minisyncoccia > Moranbacterales > UBA1568 > SSEF01. The sequence goes on from CAZTYU010000003.1 coordinate 23,496, forward strand.
AAACTTGAGCGCATTACCACCAGTCGTGGTTTCGGGGTTACCGAACATGACACCGATCTTCATGCGGAGCTGATTGATGAAGATAACGACCACATTCGATCGGGCGATGATGGCCGTCAATTTCCGAAGCGCCTGGCTCATGAGCCGCGCCTGTCGTCCGACATGCTGGTCCCCCATCTCGCCTTCGATTTCCGCCCGCGGAACAAGCGCCGCGACAGAGTCCACAACGATCACATCGACCGCGTTCGATCGGACAAGTGTCTCGACGATATCGAGCGCTTGTTCGCCGGAGTCCGGCTGCGAGATGAGGAGATTGTTCACATTCACACCGATGCGCTTCGCATATTCGGGGTCGAGCGCGTGCTCGGCATCGATGAAAGCAGCCACGCCGCCTGCCTTTTGGGCGTTGGCAATCGTATGGAGCGTCAGTGTCGTCTTGCCCGAAGACTCCGGACCATACACTTCGACGATACGGCCGCGCGGCATGCCGCCGATGCCGAGTGCGATATCAAGCGAGAGCGATCCCGTCGGAATCGCTTCGACATCGACTTTTCGGATATCGCCGAGCTTCATGATCATCCCTTCGCCGAATTTTCCCTTGATTTCATCGACGACCGCATCGACGCTTTTCCTTCCCCCACTCACTGCTTTTTCCTTGGCCATACGACTTGTTTATGGATTAGTAGTTACTGATTCGACTGTTTTTGGTGTTTGCGTTTCGCCAGCATAGATCCTGCCACTCACGGAAACCGCCTCTTTTCCGACCGCCTCCATCGCTTGTTCATCCAGCCCGGCCTCGGTATGCAGCGCATCGTCAGTCGTGAGACGAACCGGATTGGAAAGACCCGAAAAAGACTCTTCTTTCCCCGGTGTAAGCGTCCCGCTATAGAGCACCGTCTCACCGGTCGCCACTGTGACATTGACCGCCTTAGTGGTCGCCCGGACCCGGAACACGAATCCTGCCGACGAGGGCTCGGACGCCGCGTTATCCCCAGCCGTATCGGCTATCCGGCTTTCGATAGCGATCGTTTCCTCCTTGGTTTTATCGAAACGGTTCGTCGCCCGGACCGTGATACGATTCAGCCCTTCTTGGAGGGTCAGCTCTTCGGAAAACGCGCCGGTACTCCCGATGAAGACCGGCTCGCCGTTGGCCGTCACGGTCGCCCCCGGGTCCGTTTTCCCCTGGAGGAACACGATGGACCCGTCTATTGTAGCACCCGGCAAGGGATCGGTGATGCGGAGTTCTGGCTCTGCTACAAAGCTCCGAAATTCAGAAAACAAGTAGATGAAGGTGCCGCCAAGAATGAGTACCAGCATGGTCACGACAATAGTCCGCGGGGTGATGATCCACGCATTCATGGAAGGATACCGAACGAGTTCGGGCGTGCGCCCTTCTTGACCGAGGTTCTCCCGGATATATTTCTCCTTGTCGTACAGCTTCAAAAACGCATCATCATCGAGACCGAGATGGCGGGCATAGCTCTTCAGGAATCCTCTGACATAGACTTCCGCTGGGAGCTTCTCGTACTGCCCCGCCTCGAGATACTCGAGATACTTCGCCTGAATCCGAGTCGCCTTGGCGATCTCGGTATAGCTCATGCGGTATTGTTGCCGTAGCTTTCGGAGTTTTTCCCCCAGGGTCAGCGATTCGACTTTCTTTCGAACAAATCCATCAGTCATATACCCTCACTATATCAAATGCGGAGGGGGAAGAAAAAACCGGCTGATAGCCGGCATCTTCATCTCGTTTTTTGCTGAAAAAATGGCTTACATCTGCCATTTTTCGCGCTCCGCTTGATCGGCCAGCGGGTCATCACCGTACTGCCGGCCCTCGTCGAGCGTCTTCACCAGCACCTCACGCTTCTTGTTGATTTCGGGACCGACGACACCGCGCTGTTCGAGTGTTTGCATAACACGCGCCGCCTTGGGATATCCGATCTTGAGGAATGTCTGGAGGTACGTCGTCGAGGCACGCTGCGTTTCGACAACGAGTTTCTTGGCCGCCTGATAGATCGGGTCATGCTCGTCCTCGTCGCTTCCCGCCGTATTGTCGAGATCGATCGGATGCTCATCACCTCCACCGAAATCTTCACCGATCTCGTCGAGTCCTTTCTCGGCTTTCTGTCGGAGGACGAAATCCACAACTTTCTTCACTTCGTCCTCGGAGACGAAGACTCCCTGGATACGCTGGAGACTCGAGGCTTCGGCAGACGAATAGAGCATATCGCCATTGCCGAGAAGCTTTTCCGCGCCGCCCGTATCGAGGATGGTCCGAGAATCGATCTGTGACTTCAGTTTAAAAGAGATGCGCGCCGGCATATTCGCCTTGATGAGACCGGTCACGACATTTACCTCCGGGCGCTGCGTCGCGAGGACGAGGTGGATGCCGGCCGCCCGGCCCTTCTGGGCGAGGAGGATAATCGACGCCTCGACCTCCTTGCCGTGCGCCACCATGAGATCGGCCATTTCGTCGATGACGATGACGATCTGCGGCATTGGCGAAAGCTCTTCCTCGCGTACCTCGCTCGTCTCAGAATCAACAACGCGTTTCTTCTCGCCACGCGCGATCTTCTCCCGATAAGAGTGAATGTCGCGCGAACCAGCCGACTCGAGCGTCTTATAGCGGCGTTCCATCTCGCTCACCGCCCACTTGAGCGCATTCACGACCTTGTGATTATCAACGATGACATCTGTCTTGAGATGTGGTATCCCCTTGTAGAGCGAGAGCTCGACGCGCTTCGGATCGACGAAGATGAACTTTAAATCCTCAGGCGAATTCTGATAGAGGAGCGAGAGGATGAGCGTATTGATCGAGACGCTCTTCCCCGAGCGGGTCGTACCCGCGATGAGGAGATGCGGCATCCGACCGAGATCGGCATAAATGTATTTTCCCGAAACATCCTGTCCCAGGACGATTGTCAGACTGGACTTCAGTCTTTGTTCCTTGAACTCTCTCGACTGCAAAAGCTCGCGGAGCCGGACGTTCACCTTGGCCTTGTTCGGAACCTCGACACCGATGAGCGATTTTCCCGGGATCGGCGCCTCGATGCGGATATGCTGGGCCGCGAGGGCGAGCGCCAGATCCTGTGCCAACGGGGTGATGCTCGAAATCTTCACCCCGACAGCCGGACGGAATGTATACTGCGTGACGGTCGGGCCAACCTGAACTTCGCCTGGCTCGACATCAATATGAAAATGTTTGAGCGTCCGGACAATGATATCCTTGCCCTGTTCGATATCTCCGCCGCCCCCCTTGGCATCAGACGCCGCCAGGAGCTCGAGTGGCGGAAACTCCCAATTCAGTTTCCGACGACGCGGACGGATAAAGGCCGGGACGAGTACGGTCTCGTCATCACCCTGCGGAGAAGCCAGAGCGGCTGCCTGTTCGTCTTTGTCCTCATCGTCATTTTCAGCAAAACGAATATTCTGGATATTCCCTGTCGGCTGACCCTCATGCTCCGATTGCTCCGCAGGAGCTGAAGTATGAGTATTCCCATCAGAAATCGATTCACTGGCCGAATTCGAAAGCGCGCCCTCGAGAGAAAGTGCGGCATCCTGGACCTGGGGAGACTCAGCTGTTTCGGAACCCTCCGCGTTACCCTCGGACGGCGTAGCCTCCTTTTCCTTACGGAAACGCGCCGTGATCTCTTCGAACCAGTGTAGGAGCGAGACGTTGAATGCTGCGATAACGCCCGAAACGAATAATGTGAAGAGCACGACGAATGCCGCTATCTTGCCCATTGCGCCCGACAGGAGGCTCGCGAGAAAATAGCCGGTGTAGCCACCCCCTTCGCGAGCGATGGCAACGGCTTTGAGCTCCTTGGTGCTCTCGCCCAAAAATAGATGCGACAGCCCGAGAAAGGCGAAGAAAGCAAATCCGAGTCCCGTGTATTTGATAACGTCCGAGAGACTCGTCTCGTGCCGACGGACTATCGAATAACCGATGAGTGGGAGGAGTGGGAGGAGCAGCCACTTGCTCCAACCGACCGTGAGCCCGACACCCTGATCGACGAGCTTGCCGAATGATCCCGCCTGTCCGATGAACGAAAGGAGGCAGAGAATCGCGAAAGCGAAAAGAAAAACGGCGGCGATACCGCGCTTGGCGTCGCTCCCGAGGGCTGGCTGGCTTTCCTTTTCAGCGTCGACTTCGATTTTTTCGCTTTTCTTTTTTCGCCCCATACAGGGTACAGTATACCAGCTTCAGAGCGGGCCAATCAAAATCGCGTGGCCGCGCAGCCGTAGAATCAATGGTTCTTCAGATTTTCCGGGCAAAAGAAAAAACGGGTTCACCCCGTTTCTTCTGCTACAACCCAAGTATAGCACAAAAAACCCGCCTATACAAGCCCTAATCTACTCCTGCTCGCCCAAATCGATTCCGGCCTGCACAATAAGCTGGCGAAGTTCACGTTTCCGCGCCAAAAGATCTTCAACTCCTCTTTCAGCAACGGAATCACCGAGCGAAGCGACGAACGCTTCAAGTTTTTCTGCCGCATCATCCGTCCCCTCAATACCTTTCAGTGCTTCGCGGACCGACCCCATGCCAGAACGGATCTTCTCAAGTCGTTCAATTACCTCGAGCTTGGCCTCCACACTATCAAGCTCGGCCTGATGCTCTGCGATCTTTTGTTCCAAACCGGCTGTCTTGCGCTCAGAGGGAAGCGGCTGTTCCATGGGATTCATATGCTTCAAACGCTTAGAGGTTACTTCTTTCATGGTATCACTCACGAGAAAAACAAAACACCCCCACTAAAGGGGTGTTTTGTGCTTCAGAAGAGAAAGACTTAGGCCTTCTCCTCGTCTTCGCCGACGCGGTAACCGGTACCGGCCGGGATGAGACGTCCGATGATGACGTTCTCCTTGAGTCCGCGGAGCCGGTCCTCGCGGCCCTGGACGGCCGCATTGATGAGGACACGCGCGGTTTCCATGAAGGACGCCGCCGAGAGGAACGATTCGGTCGAGAGTGCGACCTTCGTGATGCCGAGCACCATGACTTCGCCGGTCGCCGGCTGGCCGCCGGTCCTCTCAATTTCTTCGTTCGCTTCGTTGAACTGATCCTTTTCGACGATGTCGCCCGGGAGAAGCATGGTATCGCCCGGATCAGCCACCTTCATGCGCGACAGCATCTGACGGATGATCACTTCGATATGTTTGTCATTGATGCCTTCGCCCTGGCTAGCGTAGATCTCCTCGATCTCGCGGACGATGTAGCGGTGAACCGCCTCTTCGCCCATGACCTCGTGGAGCTTCTTCAGATCGACATGGCCCTCGGAGAGGATCGATCCCTTGGCGACGAGATCGCCGACCTTTACTTTCACCGCCGCATTGGCCGGGGCGGAGTATTCGTGTTCGGCTTTCTCCTCGTCGATGACGGTCACTTTGACCACTTTCACTTCCTTCTCGATCGATTTCACCTGACCGTCGACATCAGAGAGGATCGCTTCGGTCTTCGGGGTGCGGGCTTCGAAGATTTCCTCGACACGCGGGAGACCCTGGGTGATGTCAGAACCAGCCACACCACCGACGTGGAACGTACGCATGGTGAGCTGCGTGCCCGGTTCACCGATCGCCTGAGCAGCGACGACACCGACTGAGGCGCCGAGCTCGACGAGCGCGCTGCGGCCGAGGTCAATGCCGTAGCACTTCTGGCAGACGCCGCGGCGGGACTTGCAGGTAACGAGCGAGCGGACCTTTACCTTCGGGATATCCTTGCCCTCGATCTCCTTGGCCTTGGCCCGGGAGATGAGTTCATTCTTCTTGGCGATCACTTCGCCCGTCGCAGGATCCTTCACGGTCTCAGAGACGACTCGGCCTTCGACACGGCTGGCATACGACATGCCGATCTTGTCGGAATCCTCGCGGTAGAGGTAGGCACCAGTCGCATCACCGCAGTCATGCTCGCGGACGATGATGTCCTGGGACACATCGACCAAGCGGCGCGTGAGGTAACCAGCGGTCGCGGTACGGAGGGCCGTATCGGCCATACCCTTACGCGCACCGTGAGTCGAGATGAAGTACTCGAGAACATTGAACCCATCCTTGAAGTTCGACTTTACCGGGAGTTCGATCGTCTCGCCGGTCGGACCAGCCATGAGACCCTTCATACCCGTCATCTGCACGACGACAGATTCGGAACCACGCGCCTTGGAGTACACCATGGCGTAGACCGGACCTTCCTTGTCGAGTCCGCCGCGGACGACGTCCGTGATCTCGTTCTTCGTCTCGTTCCAAATCTCGATGACGCGGCCCTTGCGCTCCTCGTTAGTGAGGAGACCCATATTGAACTGGTCTTTCACGAGCTCGACTTTCTGTTCTGCGGCCTTGATAAGTTCGGTCTTTTCCTTCGGAACCTTCAGGTCATCCATGCCCCAGCTGAAACCGGACTTCGAAACAGACTTGAATGCGAGATCTTTCAGGCGATCAGCGAACAGCGCTGCTTCATCCTGTCCAAGCGTTTCGAGAATCCGAGAAACGAGGACTTTCAAGTCTTTCTTGGTCATCTCTTCGTTCACGAAGCGGAGCTCGGCCGGCATGATGTCGTTCAGGAGAATGCGACCAACCGATGTCTCGATGATCGCACCATTCCATGAGAGACGGACTTTGGCATTGACTGCGACCGCACCGGTGTCGTAGGCGAGAATCGCTTCGTCCATCGTGCCGAACGCCTTGCCCTCGCCCTTGGTCCCCGCCTTGATGTGCGTCAGATAGTAGGCCCCGAGCACCATATCGAGCGTCGCAGAGACGATCGGTTCGCCGGAGGCCGGCTTCAAGAGGTTCTTGGACGACAGCATGATCGTCGAGCACTCGGCGCGCGCTTCGGCCGTGAGCGGCACGTGCACCGCCATCTGGTCACCGTCGAAGTCGGCATTGAATGCGGAACAGACCATCGGATGGAGGCGGATCGCCTTCCCTTCGATGAGGACCGGCTGGAACGCCTGGATCGAGAGGCGATGGAGCGTAGGCGCGCGGTTCAGGAGCACGTAGTGCTGCGGGATGATCTCGTCGAGGATCTCGTAGGCCTCTTCGCTTTCAGCATCCACCATGCGGCCGGCGGTGCGGACGTTATGGGCATGCTCTTTCTCGATGAGCTTGTTGATGATGAACGGCTTGAAGAGTTCGAGCGCCATCTTCTTCGGGAGACCGCACTGGTAGAGCTTGAGTTTCGGTCCGACGACGATGACGGAACGGCCCGAGTAGTCGACACGCTTTCCGAGGAGGTTCTGACGGAAGCGGCCCTGCTTGCCTTTCAGTGCATCGGCGAGGGAGCGGAGCGGGCGGCGCTGGCCGGTCGATGCAGCAGTCGAAGCCTGGCCACGACGGGCCGAGTTGTCGAAGAGTGCATCCACGGCTTCCTGAAGCATGCGCTTCTCATTGCGGGTGATGACTTCCGGCGCACCGATCGCCATGAGTTTCTTCAGGCGGTTGTTGCGGTTGATGATACGGCGATAGAGGTCGTTGAGGTCAGACGTCGCGAAACGACCACCATCGAGGGCGACCATCGGACGGAGGTCTGGCGGAATAACTGGGATCGCGGTCGGGAGCATCCATTCGAGACGGAGGTTCGCCTTCTGGAAACCCTGGTAGACCTTGAGCCGCTGGAGGAGCTTCTTCTGGTCGGCCGACTCGTCTTCGGAGAGTTCTTTCTTCAGGATCTCGACCATTTCGCCGATGTCCATCTTCTCGAGGATCTTGCGGATGGCTTCGGCGCCGATGCCGGCGGTGAAAACCTGGCCGAAACGGCTGGAGAGATTGAAGTACTCGACTTCAGAGAGGATCTGGTTCGGGCGGAGGTTCTTGATGTCATCCTTCGTGGTCCGATACTGCTCCTTCAAGTCCTCGAGCGCCTTCTCGAGTTTCGTCTCATCCTTTTCGGCGGCGCGGATTTCCTTGGTCTTGGCCTTGTACTCCTTCTCGAGCGCTTCGAGCGTCTGTTCCTTGAGCGACTCCTTCACCTCCATGATGATGTACGAGGAGAAATAGATAACGCGCTCGAGTTCCTGCGGCGAAATGCCGAGGGCGAGACCGATTTTCGACGGGACGCCGCGGAGGAACCAGATGTGGGAAACCGGAGTAGCCAGCTTGATGTGGCCCATGCGCTCGCGGCGGACGATGGCGCGCGTCACTTCGACGCCGCACTTGTCACAGACGATCCCCTGGTAGCGGATCCGCTTGTACTTGCCGCAGTAGCATTCCCAGTCCTTCGACGGACCGAAGATCTTCTCGCAGAAGAGTCCATCCGGTTCATAGCGCTGGGTGCGATAGTTGATGGTCTCGGGCTTGGTGATCTCGCCTTTGGACCATTCCATGATGTCGGCTGGCGACGCGAGGGTCAGTTTCACTGAGTCGAAGTCGCTGACTTTGGTGATGTTTTCCATATGTGTGGAGTAAGTGAGCGAATTAGACTGTTTCAACGTCATCCTCTTCTTCGCCGTCAACCGGGATGGTCTTGGCGCCCTTCAGCTCGACATTGAGGCAGAGACCCTTGAGTTCGTTCACGAGCACATGGAACGAAGCCGGGATGTTCGGACTCTTGATCGCCTCACCCTTGATGATCGACTCGTAGGCTTTGGACCGGCCGAGCACATCATCACTCTTGATGGTGAGCATTTCCTGGAGCGTGTGCGCCGCGCCGTAGCCTTCGAGCGCCCACACTTCCATTTCACCGAAGCGCTGACCACCGAACTGCGCTTTACCACCGAGCGGCTGCTGCGTGATGAGCGAGTAGGGCCCAATGGATCGCATGTGGATCTTGTCGTCCACGAGGTGGTTCAGTTTCATGATGTACATGACGCCGACGGTTGTTTCGTTGTCATACATCTGGCCGCTCTTGCCATCGACGAGGCGGATCTTGCCGCTTTCCGGGAGGCCAGCCTCCTTGAGCTGCGCCTTGATGTCGGTCTCGGAGACACCGTCGAGGGACGAGCTCGCGACTTTGTAGCCGAGGGTCGAAGCTGCCCAGCCGAGGTGCGTCTCGAGGATCTGACCGATGTTCATACGAGAAGCAACACCGAGCGCGTTCAGGACGACGTCGACCGGAGTACCATCCGGGAGATACGGCATGTCCTCTACCGGAGCGACGTGCGAGATGACGCCTTTGTTACCGTGGCGACCGGCGAGCTTGTCACCGACCTGAATCTTCCTGAGCTGCGCGACGGAAATCTGGATCTGTTCGAAGACACCCATCGGAAGTTTGTCACCCTTGTCGCGGGAGAAGATCTTCACATCGACGACTTTGCCATGCTCCCCGTGCGGGAGATAGAGGGACGAGTCTTTCACGTCGCGAGATTTCTCACCGAAGATGACGCGGAGGAGCCGCTCTTCGGCCGTCAGATCACCTTCACCTTTCGGCGTGATCTTGCCGCAGAGGATATCACCAGAGGAAACTTCTGCGCCGATGCGGATGATGCCGTTCTCGTCGAGGTTCTTCAGACGGTCTTCGCCAATGTTCGGGATATCGCGAGTGACGACTTCAGGCCCAAGCTTGGTGTCGCGGACATCGATCGAGAAGTCTTCGATATGGATCGAGCTCCAACGATCGCGCTGCACGACACGCTCGGAAATGATGATGGCGTCTTCGTAGTTGTAGCCCTCCCACGGGATGAACGCGACGAGCATGTTCTGACCGAGCGCGAGTTCCCCCTGTTCGGTGGAGGCGCCGTCAGCGAGGAGATCGCCGGCGTCGACTTTCTGCCCCTTCACGACGCGCGGCACCTGGTTCATCGAGGTGAAGGCGTTCGATTTCTCGAAACTCTGGAGCGGGTATTCGCGATCGAGGTGCTCTTTTTTCGAGCCGGCCGGTGCTTTGGAGCGGACGACGACATGGGTCGCATCGACTTCGATGACTTCGCCAGCGTCGAGCGCGAGGACGACCTGACCCGAATCACGGGCGGCCTTGTCTTCGATACCTGTACCGATGACCGGCGACTCTGGGACAACACAGGAGACGGCCTGGCGCTGCATGTTCGAACCCATGAGGGCGCGGTTGGCGTCGTCGTGCTCGAGGAACGGGATGAGCGCAGTCGCGATCGAGATGCACTGCTTCACCGACACGTCGATGTAGTCGACCGCCTCAGCTTCGATCGTTTCCGGATGACCCTTCACGCGAGCCTCGACCTGGGTTTCATTGATATTGCGGTGGTCATCGAGCGAAATACCGGCATGCGCGATGATCTTGCGATCTTCGACGATGGCATTCAGATACTCGATCTCGAGCGAGACAAACGGCTTCACGAGGACGTTTTCGCCCTTCTTTTTCGCGGCGACCTTTTCGGCGAGTTCCGCCGTCAGCTGCTCGCCTTTCTTGGCGACCCCCTCGATGGTTTCGCGGAGGATGCGGTGTTCGAGTTCTTCTTTCTTGGCGGCGACTTCATGCTTCACGATGAGGTACGGAGTTTCGAGGAAGCCATACTCGTTCACGCGGGCATACGTCGCGAGGTGACCGACGAGACCGATATTCGGACCTTCCGGCGTTTCGATCGGACAGATGCGGCCGTAGTGGGAGTGGTGAACGTCACGCACTTCGAATCCGGCGCGCTCGCGGGTGAGACCGCCAGGACCCATGGCCGAGAGACGGCGCTTGTGCTCGAGTTCGGCGAGCGGGTTGACCTGGTCCATGAACTGGGAAAGCTGGGAGGACGAAAAGAATTCCTTCACCGCAGCAGCGACGGGACGCGGGTTGATGAGTTGTCCCGGGACGACAGTCTCGACATCGCAGGTCGACATCCGATCCTTGATGTTTCGAACCATGCGATAGAGCCCGACGCGGAGCTTGTTCTGGATGAGTTCGCCCACGGCGCGCACGCGGCGGTTGCCGAGGTGGTCGATATCGTCCGCCTTGCCTTCCGGATCATTATTGAGGCGGATGACCTCGCGGATGATGAGGATGAGGTCGTCGATATTGAGGACGCGATTCTCTTCTTTGTCGGGACGGTCGACTTCGAGCCGCTGGTTAAGGCGGTAGCGGCCGACAGCACCAAAGTCATAGCGCTCGAAATTGAAGAACATGCCGTCGATCATCTGCTTGGCGTTCTCCTCGGTGGCGAGGTCGCCTGGGCGGAGACGCTTATAGACTTCGCGGTAGGCTTCGCCCTGATTGGCTGCGCCATCCTTGGCGAGCGTCGTCTCGATATAGTTGATGTCGCCCTTGTCGATGTCAGCGAACGCCTTGCGGATCTCTTTCTCCACCATGCCGAACGCCTTGAGGAGCGCGGTCACGGCGAGTTTGCGCTTGCGGTCGATCTTCACGGACAAAACGCCGTCGAGGTCGGTCTCGATCTCGAGCCAAGCGCCGCGGTTCGGGATGATTTTGGCACCGAAGAGCTTCTTCCCCTTCTGGTACTCCATGGTGAAAAACACTCCGGGTGAGCGGATGAGTTGGGAAACGACGACACGCTCGACACCATTGATGATGAACGTACCGCGCTCGGTCATGAGCGGGACTTCGCCGAGATAGATCTCCTGTTCCTTCACTTCGCCGGTCTTCTTCATGAGGAGGACAGCCTTCGCGCGGAGCGGCGCCTCGTAGGAGATGTTCTTGTCTTTCGCCACGGCAGCCGGGTACTTCGGCTCGTCGAGGTAGTAGCCAGTCAGGGAAAGCTCGAGATCCTTACCGGTAAAGTCACCGACCGGATTGATCTCGTCGAGGAGCTCCTGGAGGCCTTTCTTCCAAAACCAGTCATAGGAGGCCGTCTGAACCTCGATGAGGTCCGGGAGGGACACAGTAATGCGGTTCTTGAAGAACCGGCGCTTCTTGAGTGAGGAACCTGTGCTGATAGCGTCCTTGACACGCAGCGTCTTGCCCTTGGTCATAGAAAAACACTCACGCCGCTCCGTCTTGCTGGCGAAAAGCAAGCCGGGGGTATGAGGATTACGGTTATTTACTTGTCCCACTAGTCGAAAAATCGACGGTACGCATCACCCGAACTTTAAGCTAGTGAAGCCTATCGACAAACCACTTCCCTCTTGAAAACAGTTTTTCGACAGACCTCGTTCCAGAAATCGAAAACTTTCTCTAAAGTACTCACGAGTCTAGCAAGCGCCGAAAATCCTGTCAAATAGGACAGAAAATCCCCTGACTCCTTGAGAGTCCTGGGTCAGTTTTCAGCTACTTTTTGTCTGTTTTGGATTCACTTACTGCCCAAGTATACACCCGCGCCACGGTCTCGGCAATTTTTACGCTCGTGAAATTGTCAGAAATCTGGGTTTCAAGCCGAAAATCGGTGACATCCTCGGGATTCAGGTTGTTTTCCGAGAGGAGCGCTTCGATCCCCTGAAAGAGCTGCCGGCCCAAATCCCGGCTCTCCGCCCAGCTTTTTTCGGCCACAATTTCCCCGTCCCGTATCAACACTAGTCGGGCATGAGTCGTGGTTAAGGAAAGGAGAAAGGAGTGCATAAATGTTGGGCTCCACCACCAGTGTATCAAAAAAAACTCCCCTGGTCTGCTGTGCAGAACAGGGGGAATGAGTACAGACTTCGTGAGATTCAGAGTGGACGGACCGCCAGGAATCGAGTGCCCTTATTCCAGATGCCGTCCCAACTCCTCATACCGAGGCGACGCTGACCAACGCACTCGCTGTAGTCCATATCAAGCACAACGACCTGCTTGCCGTAGACTGAGCTATTGAAGCTCTCGCCTAGCACAACTATCGGTCCTTCCTCTTGGAGTGCCGGCTCAGCAAGCGCGAGCGAGATGGCGTGCTCCAGTTTGGGAAGTTGCCACGGCTTACCAGGACGGCCCATTGCTGGAATAGCCTTGGCAGCGACCTTCGACCAGGTAGTTCGGCCGTAGGAGAACAGCACTGCCTCGAAATCACCCAGAGTGACCGAATCACTCCTGGAAATCTCCTTCACCGACGTGATCACCGCGCACTTTTGGCGCTCGAGGGCAGCAAGATCCTGTCCAGGAGATAAGGAGAATCGACCAACCGGCACCGAGCTTTCCGGGAGGAAGCCGATCAGCTTACGGAAACTGTGCCGATCAACCCCTTCGGCCTCTGAAGAAGCGAGGAGAAGATCCGCCAAGAGGCCAGATCGGAATAGGGCCTGCAAATCACTCGCAGAGACGTTCTGCTCATCAAGCAGGTTAAGGATCTGGCGAATTTGACCGCCACCAACATCATTCAACATTAGGAACTCCTAAGCGTAGCCCATGCCTTTCGGATGGGGGCCGTGACTCTCGAGGATTTTCGAGTTTGCCAGGGCAACAAAACATTCTATTACACTTTCCTTAATACTGAAGAGTGAAGAATGACTTGTTGCCCAGGCAAAGAAATCAGTTGTTAAATAACTGTATATTATACATCATTTTTGTAAAATTGACAATAGTTAAAAGTACTTTATTTAAGCCTAAATAGACAGCTTTGAGAACAGAAATTAAGACAGGGGCTTATTTCAGCTTCTTCCAATCGAATTTCCAGGGGTCGGTCTTACGGCCCGGGGCGATATCGCCATGACCGACGACGGACTTTATCTTGTGCCGGGTCTCGATATCGGCGATGAGGGCATTCACCGCGCTGTACTGTTTGTCGGTATAGCCGCTGTCCTCGGTGGCGATGATCTCGATCCCGATAGAAAAATCGTTCACGTTTTTGCGGCCATCGGGCATTTTGGACGAGCCGGCATGGTAGGCGATGTTCGCCTCGTCCACGAGGCGGAGCACCCGGCCCGAGCGGTCGATGAGATAGTGCGCACCGACGCCATACTGCTCGTATTCCTCGATCGTCCGATCGACCGAATACACATCGCCGCCGAGCGCGTTGTAGGACGAGTGGAGGACGATGGTGTCGACCGAGCGCGGCGCGGGCGGCACGCGGAAACCGAATCGGAGAATCCGCGGCTCGATGGATAGTCCGGATGACTCGGTCGGTTCGGGTGCCGGTGTCTCTGCTGGCTTCGGGGCCGGAGCTGGGGCTGGTTCTACCGGTTTCTGTTCTACTGGCCGGGCTTCAGGGGCGGCTTCGGATTCGGCTGACGGCGCGGTGGTTTCCGGCATTTCAGTCGGCGCAGCTGCTTTCTCTGACTGGAGGGGTTCGTTTTCAAACGTCGCTTCATCGAGCGGCGTGTCATTGGACAGGCTATAGAGGAGCCCACCAAACGAAGTGGTGAGAAAAGCGACGAGGCCGAGAAAGAGGCGGATCATAGGGGTGTATCTGCCTCGATTATACTCTGAAAATCAAAAAAGCCAGGATCCTATCGGTCCCGGCGGGATTTTCTGGTGAAGAAAAGCGCTCCGGCGGCACCGATCGCGGCACCGAGGGAAAGCGTGACGGCGCTCGCTTGGCGTGGGTGTTTCTTTACATAGCGCTCGACAGCGCCGAGCGTATCGACGAGTTCGGATTCGACGCGGGCGACTTCACGGAGCGCCTGACGCTTGGCTCTGATCAGTTCCTTGCCGATGATGGCCCGCATCGCTTGGCAGTCTTGCTCATCCATAGGAGGAAGACTAGCGGCGGCGAGAGAAGAGCATGACCACCCCCGTCACGATGAGGAGAAAAGTCCCGACGGCGATCTGGCCGATGCCGGGAAACTCGACGATCGTATTGATCA
>CAZTYU010000003.1:38136-58102 GCA_964617535.1 uncultured Bdellovibrionales bacterium
AAAGTCCCGACGGCGATCTGGCCGATGCCGGGAAACTCGACGATCGTATTGATCACCTGGGCGCCACCCGAGAGAACAAAGACGATGCCGACACCAAGGAGGAGGAGCGCAAAGAGCCGCTGCACAGCTCGATTGATGACTACGTGAGCCCGGTCTTCGGCGACGACCGAGATCCGATCGATGAAGCTTTCCACCGTGCCGAACATGCGCTCGACGAAATACGGGATGAAGCTCCAGCGTTCCGGACTCTCTCTTTCTTCTTTGATTTTCTTTGTGTTTTCAGGCATAGATGACTGTCTCTTAGTAGCGGCGACCGATCTGATCGTAGCGATTGTCAAAAAGCGAGAGCGCATCGTTGACGTTTCGTTCGCCGCGGACGACCGAACTAATCGTATCGACGAGGAGTCCTTCGGCCTGTTCGGTATTCGTCGGCTTCCAGCTCTTGGCGATGAGGTTGCCATTTACGAATGGACTCAGGACCACGTCGCCTTTCTGAGCATCAATGAGGTCGCGCCGAGCAGCTGGCTTCTTGGTCGATTCGATATACGTCTTGGCCGGATCGAGCGGGAGCACCACGTCGGTCGTTTTTGTCGGAGCGAGCGCATTCACGAGCTTCATCGTATTTGTCGGATGCGGGAGCGTCAGATAGGACAGGAACTGCCAGCACTCATGGGCCCGCACCTTCTGGTAATTGTCGAGCGAGAGCGTCAGTTCCGGCTTCGATGGATCTACGGTCTGCGTCTTGTTTTTGGCGACTGCAAAGCCCCAGTAGTTCGCGAAATTGACCGGCGCCTGGTCCTTGAACTGCGGCAAGGGAGCCGTAGCGAAGTTCAGCTTGGCGTTCTTCTGCTTGATGGTCGGATAGTGATACGAGTAGTTGACCATCATGCCGAGCGTCCCCTCGTAAAACGCGTCGATCGAGAAATGCTGACGCTGGTTCCAGGTATAGGTCGGGAGACCGAGCCGCGCAAAACGGGTGTAGAACTCGAGTGCCTGTTGGTCCGCCTGATCGCTGAAACGGGCATCCGTAATCGTCCCGCCGTACTGCATCACGAGATTGAGGAGGATATCAGATGAACGATTCACATTTTCACCTGTCCCGAGCGCGACCGCTGACTGGTTGATGTTGCCGAACTCGTCCACGCGCGTCAGGAGCGGCACCATCGCGATGAGCTCTTCCCATGTGCGCGGCGGCGCCGAGATACCGGCCGCATTGAACATGTCCTTGTTATAGTAGAGCGCCAGCGAATCGACCGAGAGCGGCACGGCCATCACCTGCTTCGCCTCATCGAGGAAATCGTCCGCGACGACATCGACGAAATTATCCTGAACGGTTTTTTCGGTAAAGAGGCCGGCGGGCGAAGGAATTGTCTTATCGGAAAAGCTCGGAACCCAGGTATTCCTCAGCATGAAGATATCCGGGCCCGTGCCCGAAGCCATCGCATCAACCAGGTCGTTCTTGTAGGTTTCCGGGGCAAGTTTGCGATAGCGGATCTCCTTGATGTGCGGGTTGAGCTTCTTGTACTCGATGGCGACTTTGTTGAAGGCATCCGAATCGTCGAACGTCCCCCAGACATCGAGCGTGAGTTCGTAGGGCGGTGCCTTTTCCTCGCCACAACCCGACAGGGTGAGGAGAGAGGCTCCGAGGAGAGCGAATGAGGCGAAGAGCGAAAGACGTCGTTTCATAAATCTAGTGTTTCTTTTCAACGAGAAAGGCATAGTGGAAACCGCCGACTGACGGTTCCTCGACTACCGCGAGACCGGCTTCTTCGATTATCTGCTTCATTTCGGCTGGCTTGATGCGAAGTTCACGCTCCGGACCAACGATCGATTCCTCGGGGTCCCACTCGACGATGAGCGCTCGGCCGGCCGGCTTCAGGATGCGAGCGACTTCGCGCATGATGACGCTCTTGTCCTTGTTCTGGAGGAGCACGTCTTTCGCGATGACCCAGTCGACCGAGCCCATCCCAAGGCCAGAACCATTAACGCGTTCGAGGTTGCATCGCTGGGCGACGACATTGGCAAGACCGAGCGCCTTGGCCTGGCTCGTGATCGCTTCGAGCGCGGACGGGAGCACATCGAGCGCATAGACGGTCCCCTCCGGACCGACCGCCCGGGCGAATTCGAAAGAGAAGTAACCCGAACCGGCACCGAAATCAGCCACCGTATCCCCGGCTCCCACCGAAAGAGCGCGGATCACGGTCCGGGGCTCTACGAAAGTCAGTCCTTTGGGTGCGTCCATAGCGTTTTATTTCCTTTCAATTGTACAACACTCGGGAGGGAGTTCCAACGACAAAGGAAGATCGCGAGTTGCCGACCAGCCATTCTTTCGCTAGACTGTGCTCGTTACAAAAGAGGCTGGTGGTAAGTTTTTATCCGGGTTCAACCAGCAATATTGGAAAGGTGGCCGAGTGGTTTAAGGTACTTGCTTGGAAAGCAAGCGTACGAGAAATCGTACCGAGGGTTCGAATCCCTCCCTTTCCGCCCTAAAAAAATTCTCGGGTCTGTCGGCTCGAGAATTTTTGTTTTTGAATGGAAAGGGAGGAAGCCAACTGCTTGGCTTCCGTGGAGATGAGAAAGGCCAAGTGTTGCCGAACGAGCACGTGAGGCCATGAGTCGGGGTCGCGGAAATTGATGAGCGACGGTGAATCAATTATCCGTGACTGAATCCCTCCCTTTCCGCCAAAGATTTCCAGGTCAGACAACTTGGGAATTTTTCTTTTGATCCATCGCGAAGCGCCGAATCCGCCCCTCCAAGAGCCAGCCCATGAGCCGGAGTGCCAAGACCGAGAGTGTCACAACGGTTACTGTCCGAATAACCAACGAATACCGATCCTCTACCCCGCTGTTTCCGCTCCCGACAAGGAGACCGATGCCGCCAATGACAGATACATAGAGCATGATGCCCAGCCCATCATAGATAATGAATGACTTGAATGGGATCCGTTTCTTGGCGATCACATAGACAGTGAGGAAAAGGCGGACACCGAAGAGAAACTTGATAAAGAGGAGCGAGAGGAGCGGATGTTTCAGAAAGAGCCGATCGAGCAGCGCGCGTTCGGCCTCCGAATCTGCCGATGCCATACCGGGGAAAAAACGCATGAGACCGTAACGCGTGAGCGCGTAGAGAATGAGGTCATTGGTGAGTGAGCCGGCGGCCGTAGCGAGCGCGACAAGCCCTATCCGGACCGTGCCCTCGCCAAGGGCAAGTGAAAACGCCGCGAGGATCGCGCTCTCGTTCAAGACCATGACGGAGAGATACGTCGAGAGGAGCCAGTACTGACTGATATACGCGAGGATCGTTTCGAACATAATCTGTTTCGGGATTATTTTCCGACCCTGACCGAATCAGCGTTCAGTACGCGATAAATAATGAAGATGCTATGCGCCGCATCGCGGTATTCGGCGCGAAAACGCGGCGACTCATCCAAAAGACTGACGAGCTCGGTCCGATCCGAGCGGACAATCATGATGTCCGTCTCAAAATCGCGGAGCACCGCATCAGCAATCCGGTCACCCTCCCCAAGCGATGCTGGAGAAGCCGGACATTCCGCCGCTTCGCAGTATGCCCCTCGGTCGCCGATATGCTTCCAGAGCCAGTAGAGCCGCGGACTATAGTCGTAGAGAAAACGCGGCTCAAGTCCGGTCGCAAATCGGATCTGGTCGCCAGTGAAGTAGTAGAGGAGCGCGAACATATCCCAATCCGTATTGAAGACAATGGCGCCCGGTTTGAGATGGGTGAGCATCCAGTCGGCCGGCCCCTGTGCTGAAAGGTACGACACCCGCGTGGCATCGATGTCGGTCGCGCGAATACTCGGCCCGATATCCATGACAAAGAGCCCGAGCACGATGAATGCACCGATCTTCAGCTCGCGCCACACTGGCTCCTGAGCGATACTCACGGGCCATGCGAACCGAGAGACCGCCAGCGCGACATACACTATCGCAAAGTAAACGAAGTAGTCAGTGAAGCGAAGACTAAAGAGCGAGGCCGCGAGAAGTGTGACCGACCCGAGGAAAAGCGTCGTCCGGAGCACGCCGAGGCGCCGATCCGATGTTTCGAGCGGGTGATTGCGAAGTAAAGCTGCCGCCTCCGGAATGCCGAACATCACCAGGAGACCGATGAGCGGGAATAGCGGAACGAAAATCGAGAAGAAATTCACGCCGTATACTTCCATCCCTTCGGCGACACCGACGCCGCCCGGCAACGCCGCATCGATAAGCACCGGAAGGGTGATATCGATGAGGTATGACAGAACGCCCGGGAAAATGAGGTAGGACGTCACTACCGCCGCTACCGTCCCGCCAAGCGGCCAGATCAGGATGTGCCAATCGAACTTTTCGGCGCGATAGTAGCGATCGAGAACGAAATAGCCCACTGCAACCAATACGGGGAGAAAAAATGTCGCCGTGTGCCAATAGAAGTAGGCGAACGCGAGCGTACCCGCCGCATATCGCCGCTCTCGGTACAGGAAATACAGGAGCAGGATGAGGAATACCGGAGCGAGGGCAAAGGGCCGTGCCGAAAGCAGCCGGACCAAAAGTCCCGATTCCGCGAGCACGATCAGAAAAAAGACCGTCCAGAGAAATGCCTGACGAACGCCGATGCGGCGCAGGATCGCGTACACGGTGGTAAGGGACCCGGCCATCACCAGCAGCCCGAACAATTTAATCCCGAGAACGGGCGGAGCGATGAGGGAGAACGGCCACAGCGCGATATAAAAGAGAAAGTTGTAGTAGATGAGATGCTCCCCGGCGCGGGAGAGCTCGGAGAGATAGATAGACTGAAAATCGGTAAAGGCGCGGAGTCCCTGTTCGGCGGCCAGTTGGACAAAACGGATATGGAAGAAGTGGTCGTCGATGACGATGAACCGGTCGAGGGCGAGATAGGAAATCAGGAGGATAGAGACGAAAAAAAAGAACGCATACAAGTCATGGAACTGCTCATTTCTCAGCCATTTTAGGGGCCCGACAAGCCACTCTTTGCCACTAAAATACGTCTTCATCGGAAGGATGTACAAGCGCCCTCTTTAAAGAGGGCTTAGCGTTACCAGTGTATCATAAGGATATGCCCGAAAAGACGCTATCAAGCATCAAACCGGACGCGACCGCCGTATTCGCTGAGAAAAAAGTGGCGCTGTTTATCGTCGCTTACAACGCCGAAAAGCAGATCGAGAAAACCCTTCGGCGCATCCCTGACTGGTGCCGGCCGCTTTTTGCGGAAATCTTTGTCATCGATGACTCGTCGAGCGATGCGACCCGGGCGCGAGCGATCGAAGCCGGACGGGCGCTCGGCCTCACGAACTTCTCAGTGATGAAAACGCCAGCCAACCAGGGCTATGGCGGCAACCAGAAGATCGGCTATGCCTACGCCATCCGGCAGGGCTACGACATCGTCATCCTTCTCCACGGCGATGGACAATACCCTCCCGAACACCTGCCCGATATCGTCGCCGGGTACCGAGATCCGTCTGTCAGCGCTGTCTTCGGTTCCCGCATGATGCATCGCGTCGATGCCCTCCGCGGCGGGATGCCGCTCTATAAGTGGTTCGGCAACCAGATCCTGACCCGGATCGAGAATGCGATCCTCGGGACGGCACTCAGCGAATTCCATAGCGGCTACCGCTCCTATCGGACAGAAGCGCTGGCGAAAGTTCCCTATCAGTTCAACAGCGACGGCTTTCATTTTGATACCGACATCATCATCCAGCTCGACCTCATCCAGGCCAAGATACTAGAAATCCCGATGCCGACCCATTACGGCGACGAGGAATGCCACGTGGATGGGATGAAATATGCATGGAACTGCATCAAATCGTCCGTGAAGTCGCGGCTGCATCAGGCCGGGTTTTTCTTCCAGCCAAACTACGAATTCCCAGGAAACGGAGGCCGGACGTATCGGATGAAATCAGCCGACACCTCCCTCCATGCGTATATCCTGCGCCAGCCCTGGAAAGCCAGGATGACCATCGCTGATCTCGGCGCAAACGATTGTGAACTCGCCCGGCGCATCGCTGAGCGGGGCGCGATCGTCACCGCGGTCGATACTGACTTGCCGCGCGAAACCGCCGGGATCCGGTCATTCTCACTCGACCTGAACGGCGACTTCCCAGAAACGATCGGTCAAACCAGCTACGACGCCGTTATCGCCCTCGATGTAATCGAACACCTCTACCCGCCGGAACGGGCTACCGATCGGATCTATCGCTGCCTGAAACCGGATGGACTCCTCTTTGCTTCGACCGCCAACATCAGCTATATCGTCATGCGGATCACGCACCTCTTGGGCTGGTTCAATTACGGGAAAAAGGGCATCCTCGACCGGACACATCACCGGCTTTTCACCATCCGCTCATTTCGGCGCCTCCTCGAGAATGCGGGCTTCCGCGTAGTCCGCATCCGAGGCTTCGGTCCGCCGATTCGGGATGCGTTCGGCGATGGAATGCTCGCGCGCGTTGCCGATTTCATCTCGGCGTTCCTGGCACAACTTTCCCCCTCGCTTTTCGCTTTTAACTTTCTCATCGTCGCCCGCAAGGTGCCCACCAACAATGAGAAGATGTTGGAAACTACGAAGACCAAGGAGCGTTAGCGGCAAATAAAGTATTTTACTTTTCTTGTCGCCATTTTAGGCATACCCGAAATGGCTTTTGGATGGTAGAATACGGGTGAAAACACAGAGAAACATGCTCCCTGCGCCCCAGTACCAAGGCCTGCTGGCTTTCGAGAAGCAAGGCCGAATATCTCTCTTCTGGCGATCGACCGAACGATCGATGCCCGGGATATTTTCTGTTGAAAGCGAAGACGGGCGCACCTTCAAAAAAACCTTGAATTTCGTCGCGCTCTACCGGACCGACGGCACCAAGACCCTGCTCTCCTCAAATCCGGAGGTTCGCGGTAGCACCGTTGATTCAAAGTCCATTATTTCCTTCCTCGACGAGCGGAAGAACACGCTCTTTGCGACGATTGAAAAGAATGGGGCCTGGAAAATAACGGCTGCGACGGATTTCTTCCGCGCGCCTGTCGTCATCACTCCATTCAAAACGGCGCCAAAGGGGAAAAACGGCGTCCTCGGATTTTCCCATCGCGACGGCCGCATCATCACGCTCTCCCGCTCGACCGGCGACCTCAGCCGCTGGGAAAACCAAGTAATCGTTCTCAAAGCTCGGCCAAAAGCCTTTGACGCGGGAGACCTTTCCCCTTTTCATGTCGAAAAAGCGAAAAAAGGTATCCTCCTCGTCTACTCGGCCAAGGACACCCACGGCCGAATCGGCATCGGTGCGGCCCTCTTCGACTCAAATCAGCCGACCACGCTCCTCTGGCGGAGTGAATTCTCGCTCTGGCAAACGCCAAGTGATCTCCCGGCCGACGCGCGAATCATCGGCGGAGCGAACATCGGCAAGTACTTCTCGATCTATGTCCAGTCCGAGGAGTACGGCATCGAGACTTATCCGATCGCCCGGTATTGGGAAACTTTTCGCACTCCGTTCGCTCCGGTTCTGCCTCTCCCGCCGCGTAAGAAAGGCATCCGCATTCCCCTTGAACGCTTCCAGGCCAACCCCGTCCTCGAACCGATCGGGAGGCACTCGTGGGAAGCATTTGCGACATTCAATCCCGCCGCGCTCGAGCTGAACGGCCGGGTCCACCTCCTCTACCGGGCTCAAGGGTACGATGGACTCTCGGTCCTCGGCTATGCATCGAGCGCTGACGGCATCCACATCGACGAGCGCGAATCGCAGCCGGCTTTCGTATCAACACAGGTTCAGCTCGCACGCTCGAATAGTCTGCATGACGACACGAGCGCCTATATGTCCGGCTCGAGCACCGGCGGGTGCGAAGATCCGCGCCTCGTTGAAATCGACGGGACCGTCTACCTGATTTACATCGCGTTTGACGGCATCCATCCGCCCGGCGTCGCGCTCTCCCATATCTCGAAAGAAGATTTTCTCGCCAAGCGCTGGAAGTGGGTAAAGCCACGGCTCATTTCAGAGCCGGGGCAGATCCAGAAGAACTGGGTGCTCTTTCCAGAAAAGATCGGCGGCCGCTATGCGATCATCCATGGCATCAGTCCGAGCATCAAGATAGAGTACCTGGATAGCGTCAAAGCGCTCGGTCACGGAAACTATATCGAAAGCCTCATCTCGCACGGCGGACGGGGCTACGTCGAGCCGGAACGGATGCTCGCTTGGGACAACATCGTCCGAGGCGTTGGCGCCCCGCCGCTCAAGACGAAAGAGGGCTGGGTCGTCTTCTACCACGGCATGGATATGCGCGACCCGGGGAAATACAAGGTCGGCGTGATGCTCCTCGACCTCGAAAATCCAGAGAAGATCCTCCGGCGCGCGGAGGAGCCCGTGCTCGAACCGGAAACGACGTATGAAAATGGCGGACACAAGCCGGGCGTCATCTATGTCTGCGGAGCCGTCATCAAAGATAAGAAGATCTTTGTTTACTATGGCGCTGGGGACCGGACAACCGGCGTCGCGATGACCCAACTCGACGCGTTCATGCGTGACCTCATGCAGAACCACCCGCCGACCCTCGCCAAGATGAAGCTCAGCAAAAAATAACCTAACCACTTCTCTATGCCGTTTTTCAAGCGCTCGTTCGAAAATCCGATCCTCGTCCCGCAAAACGACCTCCCCTGGGAGGCCGACGGGGCGTTCAACGGCAGCGCGATCCGGGAAAAAGGGAAGACACGCCTTTTCTACCGCGCCCAGTCGCTCCCGCTCCTCCATGACGAGGGGCCCTGGCTCTCGCTCTCCTCGATCGGACAGGCCGACAGCACCGACGGCATCCATTTCAAAAACCATCGGCCAGCTATCGAGCCCGAACTTCATTGGGAGCGCTTTGGCTGCGAAGACCCGCGCATCACGAGGGTCGATGGCAAGTACTACATTTTCTATACAGCGCTCTCCGAGTTCCCTTTTCGTGCTGAGGGTATTTCTGTTGGTCTCGCGATCACCAAGAATTTCAAGTCTTTTGAGAAACACCACATCACGCCATTCAATGCAAAAGCAATGACGCTTTTCCCAGAACGGATTGGCGGCAAACTCTGGGCCATCCTCTCGGCCAATACCGACCAGCCGCCCGCAACCATCGCGCTCGCTTCGTTCGATGAAGAAGCCGACATGTGGGACAAGGAGAAGTGGCAGACCTGGTATCAGAACCTCGATCGGCACGGGCTCGAGCTGCAGCGGACAGAGGACGACCACGTCGAGATCGGCGCTCCGCCGCTTAAAACCAAAGATGGCTGGCTCCTCCTCTACTCGTATATCCAGAAGTACCACTCGTCTTCACCAATCTTTACTGTAGAGGCAGTCCTTCTTGACCTCGACAATCCGCGCAAGGTCATCGCCCGCACCGATCTGCCGCTCCTCGTGCCGGAAGAGGAATACGAACACTACGGTAAGGTAAAGGACATCGTCTTTCCGACCGGAGTAATTTTGCGCGGCGATGCGCTCTACCTCTACTACGGCGCCGCTGATACGACAACCTGCGTCGCCATCGGCAGCCTGAAAGAAATCCTGAAGGAAATGAAGTCGAGCCCGAAGAACCGGCCAGCGTTCGTACGTTACAAACGCAACCCGATCCTCGCTCCAGACGCGAAACATGCCTGGGAAGCGAAGGCGGTCTTCAATCCGGCGGCCGTGGATGTTCCTGGAAAAACCGTCATCCTCTACCGGGCACAGGGTCACGATGACACCTCGGTATTCGGTTATGCCGAGAGCCGAAACGGGCTCAGCATCAGCCGCCGCCTCGCCGAACCGGTCTATGTTCCGCGCGCGCCGTTCGAAGTAAAGCAGGCACCCGGAAACTCTGGCTGCGAGGATCCTCGGCTCACGCGCTTCGATGATACCTACTACATGCTCTATACGGCTGTCGATGCCGCCAATCCGCCACGCGTCGCGCTCACCACGATTCCGGTCGAGGACTTTCTCGCGGAACGCTTCGACCGCTTCTCCGATCCAGTTCTCATCTCGCCGCCCGGCATCGATGACAAAGACGCCTGTCTCTTTCCCGAAAAGATCGACGGAAAATACGTCATCCTCCACCGCATCCAGCCGTCGATCGATATCAATTTTCTTGACGATCTCGCCTTCGATGGGACTTCGCGGTTCCTCATGCATCGGCCGTTCATCTTCCCGCGGCGCGGCATGTGGGATAGTCGCAAAATCGGCATCAATACCGCACCCATTCGTACCAAAGCTGGCTGGCTCATCCTTTACCACGGCGTCTCCGAATACGATGGCCACTACCGGGTCGGTGCGATCCTCCTCGACCTCGAGCATCCGGAACGCGTCATCGGCCGGAGCCGCCATCCGCTCTTTAGTCCAGAGGAGGACTACGAACGCGTCGGGGTCGTACCGAATGTCGTCTTCCCCTGCGGCGCGAGCGTCCGGGGCGACAAGCTCATCACCTACTATGGCGGCGCAGACCGAGTCGTTGGGGTCGCATCGATCTCGCTGAAAAAACTCCTGAAATCGCTCCTTGCTGACGGCGTCTAGTCAGAGCAAAAAGAAAACTGCCCGGGATTCGGGCAGTTTTTTTATCCTGAAAAGCGCTAGTATGCTGCTGGCATGCTCGGGATCGTCATTCCCGCCGGCATCTTGTCTTTCATTTCTTCCATCATCTTCATCGACTGCTCGATCATGGCACACTGATCAACGAAAGTGACGTCCTTGGGTAGAGAGAAGTCGACCGCGTCCGCTGGTCGGCACTGGACATCTTTCAAACCGTCAAAGCCATCACGAAGATCCTGGATCGAAGGTGCTGTTTCTGACTCCTTGGCCGCGCTTGTCGCTGACATGTCCTGGAAACGAGCAGTCATCTTGTCGAGGCAGGCTTTGGACATTTTACTTCCTTGCTTCTCCTTGTCTGTCCAGGTGTACTGATTTTCGCCATCGAAAAGCCCATTGACCGTCATCTCTTTCATGACCGTTGTCGACTTGAACTTCTCGCCATCCACCATCACCGTTGCCTGAATGGACTTGTCATCGCCGATTGCGTACGTACACTGCATTTTCTTCCCTAGCCCCATCGCATCCTTAACGGACGATATGATGCCTTTTTCCTCGGCCATACCGGACACTGCATCTGAAGCCGCCGGCATTCCATTACCTGCTTTTTCCATGCTCGTCGAAACGCTTTGTTGGCTATTCCAGTAGAGGAACCCGCCGATAAGGAGCACTGCGACGACCACGAGTCCGATGATTTTTCCCATAGAGAGAGGAATAGGATTACGTACCCATAGTATACACCGATTCTTGACCAA
Organism: uncultured Bdellovibrionales bacterium; assembly: GCA_964617535.1. GTDB lineage: Bacteria > Patescibacteriota > Minisyncoccia > Moranbacterales > UBA1568 > SSEF01. The sequence continues at coordinate 49,409 of CAZTYU010000003.1, forward strand.
TCGAGTCCCGAACTTGAATCGCAGAAACGAAAAATGCCTAAAATAAGCCTTTGTCCGGATATTGTTTCCGACATATGCCGGTTTACAGCCGCCCCATTTCCTGCTAGGCTCCGGATACAGGCCATATGCTCGCGCGACTCTCTGAACCGACTGTACTTTTCGCCTGCCTGGGCGTTTTTTTCCTTTTATTGGCGGTTCTTTCCGGAACAGTCTTCGTCCTCTTCCGGAAACTCCAGCGCCAGGAGAAGAAACTTTCCATTTTCTTCTCAGGAAAAGAAGCCAAGGATCTCGAAAGCCTCCTCCTTGAGGAAAAAGAGATCATCGCTTCGGTTGATGGAGACGTCCAGGAACTCTTCGATATTTCCAACCAGCTGCACCAGCTCGGAAATCGAAGCCTGCACAAGTGCGCCGTACTCCGGTTCAATCCTTTCAAGGAAACGAGCGGCAACCAAAGCTTTGCCGTCGCCCTCCTCGACGGAAAGGGCACCGGGGTCGTATTTTCTTCACTCCACACTCGCGAGGGCACCCGCGTTTTCGCCAAACCGGTAAAGCAGGGCGCGGCGGATGGATTTCCTTTCACGGAAGAAGAAAAAGCTGTGATCCGCGAGGCTGAGCAAAGCATTCAGGAGAAAAAGGTCTAAAATCTCCCGCTAAACCCTGGTAGAATTTTCCCACTCTTACTCAATATCATCATGAGCAATCCAGAAACCGAGGCCATTAAATCCGTCGCTCTTCCAGAAACGGTCACTGTCAAAAAGCTGGCGGAGCTTCTCCATGTCCCGGTCTCGAACGTCATCATGGAACTCATGAAGAACAAGATCATTGCGACCATCAACGAGGAGATTGACTTTGATACCGCATCGATCATCGCGGGCGATCTCGGTTTCCAAACGACCGCCGACACGAGTGAGAAAGCCGGTTCGCTCACTCTCGAAGATCTGGTCGCCATCACGCTCGCTGAAAAGTCCGAAACCGATCGCAAGCTCGTCTCCCGCCCGCCGATTGTCACCATCCTCGGCCACGTCGATCATGGCAAAACAACGCTCCTCGACACGATCCGTAAGGCTAACGTGGCGGCCGGCGAAGCCGGAGGCATCACGCAGAAGATCAGTGCTTACCAAGTGAAAAAGCACGGCCAGCTCATCACATTCATCGATACCCCGGGCCACGAGGCGTTTTCCGGCATGCGCGAGCGCGGCGTTTCGATCGCCGACATCGCCATCCTCGTCGTCGCGGCCGACGACGGCGTCCGGCCACAGACCAAAGAGGTCATCCAGTTTATCAATGAAAAGAAACTTCCCGTCATCGTCGCCATCAACAAGATCGACAAGCCTGAAGCGAAACCTGACCGGGTGAAGCAGGAACTCGCGGAAAACGGCATCCTCTTTGAAGGTTGGGGCGGCGATGTCATGTGCGTCGAAGTAAGCGCCAAGGGCAATATCAATATCGACAAGCTCCTCGATGCTATCCTACTCGTCGCAGAAGTTGAAGAATTCGCTGCCGATGAAAAACGCGACGGATTGGCCGTCATCCTCGAGTCCCACCTCGATCCGCAAAAGGGGCCGGTCGCTACCGTCCTCGTAAAGACCGGGACACTCAAAGTTGGCCAAGATATCATCGCTGGCTCCTCTTTCGGTCGTGTCCGACGTTTGGAAGACTTCACTGGAAAGAACCGCGAGTCCGCTGGACCTTCGGTGCCGGCCATTCTGTACGGGTTCAGCGAAGTTCCACAGGTGAACGATGTCGTCCAGGTCGTTTCTGGCAAGTCGCTGGCGCGCATGAAATCCCAGGAAGCACTCCTCAAAGAGGGCGAGGTCAAGAAGGTGATCCGCAAAGAGGATGAAAATCTGAAGCGGCTCCCGATCATCATCAAGGCTGACGTCCAAGGCTCCCTCGAGGCACTCCAGCAGATTCTCGGCGCAATCGAGCACCCGGAAGTCATGCTGGATGAAATCGCGACTGGCGTCGGAAGCATCACTGAAAGTGATGTAAAGCTCGCCGCCTCAAGCGGTGCGAAAATATTCGGATTCAATGTCGAGCCGACATCTGTCGCCAAGCGCATCGCCGAAACAAGCGGCGTCGCCATCCAGAGCTTCAACATCATCTATAAACTGGTGGAGGCCGTGAAATCCGATCTCGCTGCGCTCCTCCCGCCCGAGATTGTCCGGACTGATTTCGGCCGGCTCTCCGTCCTTGCTATCTTCAAGAGCGGCAAACGCGACATGATCATCGGTGGTCGCGTTTCCGAAGGCAAGATCGTTCGCGGATCACTTCTCGAAGTGAAGCGGGATAGCGAAATCCTCGGGAGCGGCAAGATGGGCAACCTGCAGCGCAACAAGGAGAATGCTGATGAGGTCGGCCAAGGGAATGAATGCGGCCTCGTCTTCGAAGGATCAACGAAGCTCGCTGTCGGCGACACACTCATTTCGTACCAAGTCGAAGAAAAGCGTCGAACCCTGTAAGAAGTCCCGAAAAAGCCTACGCCGGCCACAGGGCCGGCTTTTTCATCTGACCCCGCCGAATTGACGGGCCTTTCCCATGATTCTATACTCTCCTTTCGTCCTGACCGCATGTTAGACTGAACCATATATGCACACCTCCATCCCCGCGCCAGTTCTTGGTACTGTCCGAGCGCTTGAAAGTGCCGGTTTCAAGGCGTATATCGTCGGGGGATCGCTCCGTGACCTCATCCTCGGCCGAACGCCCAAAGACTGGGACATCACAACAGATGCCAAACCCGATGCAATCCAGCATATCTTCCCGGACTCAGTCTACGAAAATACTTTCGGAACCGTCGGCGTAAAAGTGCCGCGTTTTCTTGATACGACACCAGTCGAGTACGAGCATGACATCATCGAAGTAACGACGTTCCGAACAGAGACCAATTACACTGACGGCCGGCATCCCGACACCGTTCAATTCGTCACTTCCGTCGAAGAGGATTTGGCTCGCCGTGATTTCACGGTGAATGCAGTAGCGGGACGGATCGAGGACAAAGACGCCTCTTCGGATACTCGTCTTGAAATCATCGACCCCTTTGGAGGACGGGTCGACATCGAGAAGCGAATCATCCGGGCCGTGGGTGACCCAGACAAACGATTTGCCGAGGACGGGCTTCGGCTCATGAGAGCGATCCGACTCGTTACGGAGCTGAGTAGCCCAACAAAAGAAACCCTCGATTGGTCGATCGAGCCTTCCACGCTCGAGGCGATCCATACATTGGCGCATACCTTGCCGCGCGTCGCCTTTGAACGAATTCGCGATGAATTCTCTCGAATCATCGTTTCCCCCCATCCGAGCCAAGGGGTTGCGCTCCTCCAAGAAGCCGGGCTGCTCCAGTATATTGTCCCCGAGCTTGTTGAGGGTATCGGCGTCACGCAGAACCTCCACCATATCTATACTGTCTGGGAGCACAACCTGCGAGCACTCGCGACTTGTCCATCGGACAAGCTCGCCGTCCGGCTTGCAACACTCCTGCATGATGTCGGAAAGCCACGGACAAAACGCGGTGAAGGGTATCATTCGACCTTCTACAATCACGACCATGTCGGCGCACGCATGACGAAAAAAATCCTCGAGCGGCTCCGTTACCCGAAAAAAACCATCGACCACGCCGCTCTGCTCGTCGATAATCACCTCTTCTATTACAACGTCGGTGAGGTCACCGAAGCTTCGGTTCGGCGGCTTATTAAAAGAGTCGGGCTCGAGAACATGGACGATCTGATGGCGGTCCGCATTGGCGATCGTCTCGGATCAGGCGTGCCAAAAGCCAAGCCGTACAAATTGCGCCATCTCGAATACATGATCGACAAGGTCTCGCACGATGCAACATCGGTGAAGATGCTCAAAATTGACGGTTCGGCACTCATGACCGAGCTCGGCCTCGCGCCAGGACCAAAAATCGGCGCTCTCCTCGACTGCCTCCTCGCGGAGGTCATTGACGATCCGGGCCGCAATACCCGAGAATTCCTTCTTGACCGGGCGCGCCAACTCATGGATAATGACCTCGTTGTACTCAGGGACCTCGCCAAAGAACGTATCGACGAGGAGCGAAAATCGGAGGATAAAGCCATCCGCGGCCGCCATCATGTGGCCTAACCGCTTGTTTCCCAGGAAAAGATACGACGCGGTTTTTCTCCCCGCCACACAACCTATCGGGGCATAGTATAGTGGTAGTACGTGCGTTCGTCCCGTCACATTTTCCGGGGCATAGTATAGTGGTAGTACGTGCGCTTCGGGTGCGTAAAGTCTGGGTTCGATTCCCGGTGCCCCGACTACTGCTTAAATGTGACGGGACGAGGGTGCGTAAAGTCTGGGTTCGATTCCCGGTGCCCCGACTACTACAGGATGTGGCCGGGAGAAAGAATGCGTCGCCCAAAGCCGCACGAGCCACAGTCCGAATGCACATATCCGTCATGAAGCTGCTTATCCAAAATCCTTCCGATAATGCCCTGACGATATTTCGGCGTATCGGCTATACGTTCCAGCGGGAAGAAAACGATGAGATGAGTTTCATCAGGCCGCTCGCGAGTGCTGGATACCCACGGTTCCATTGTTACGTAAAACCTTCGGAGGGAGGATACGTCTGCAGCATCCATCTCGATCAGAAACGCGAAACCTATGGAAAGACGACTCGTCACCATGGCGAGTACGCTGACGATGGAGCTCTCGCCGAAGAAATCAAACGTATCGAATCATTCATGGGAAGCCTCGCTCGGATCGCGTAAGAGAAAGACTTCAGAGAGTACTTGCTGTGGTGGTGGAATGGTAGACACGCTAGCCTTAGGAGCTAGTGCTTATAAAGCATGAGAGTTCGAGTCTCTCCCACAGCACAAGGTTTAAAAAAGACCCTCCGTTATGGAGGGTCTTTTTCTACTCTCGCATCCGCCTGGCCGAAGCCGGTTCGGGAACATTCGGTATCAAGGCAAAGACCACACCAGAAGCAAAGAGGATGAGGAACGCTGAGAAGAGAACTTTGAGCGAGAAGAGGACTGATCCGGGAAGATAGCTTGCAATCAAAGCATAGTACTTTTTGGCACCTGTATAGACGATGCCCGTCGTATCGGGCTGCTCGACCTGGGTGTTATTGCTGAAATAGATCTCAGTCGTATCGAGCGCTGACAGTCCCCAGATATCCTCCATCGCCTGCCGTACCAGCGTACTTGGGCGATACACAGCCGAGATCGACACATTATAGATCGACTTTCCGGTCTTGTTCGCGGGGAAGGCAATCACATTTGTTGTTCCATCACCTAGAGGAGCACCATCGACCGACCATGACCGCTCTACCTGAGGCGGAGTATTACCGGCGAGGAAGTCTGGCGTAAAGAGTGCGCGGACCGAAACATTGTAGCCCTCCGCAGTTTCGAGCGTATCCTTGCTGTACTCGCTGTACCCGGCCCCATTCGTATCGATGTATTGTCCGAGGAACTTCGGCCAGACGCTGTTTTGATCATTCGAAATGATACTCACGCTCGGCTGAACAACCTTGAACGTTCGGGAAATCGTAACTGTTTTTTCCGTTGAGACCGTGGAATTGACGCGGTTCGCCGTGACAGCAATATTGAACGTATCACCGACATTTCCGATAACTGGGAAGAAGTTGATATTTCCCTGACGATCATCGAAGCAGCTCGTGGTTGAAACTTTCGAGTTACAGACGAGCGGCTGACCATTGATCGTCCAGCTGAAATTCGAGAGGTCGGCCCCAGGAACTTCGAGCCCGATGATCTCGTTTCGGATAACGCGGCAGAGTTTGCTATCGAGCCGCGTGAGCGCCTGCTGCTCCGGCGGATCGGCCGGATTCACTATGCCCGAACAAATTTCGTTTGCTGCATTGAGCGAAACCCGGGCCGGATCACCGGCCACATTAACCGTATGCGCCAGGATTCGGTCTTGGCTCGCATTGAACTTTACGATGAGACTGCTCCGCCCACGCCGACTCGCTCCTGCGGAATTGAAGTTTTCAACCGCATCAACGCGGAAGCGAAGATAACCAATGCTATTGAGCAGGTAGGTCGAGAACGCTCGGCCGTTGAACGTATCAGCGCTCAGCATATTCATGTTGAGCTGCACCTTGTTCACGGCATTTCCACGGACCTGCGAGAGAAGCTTCCGACCGTTCGGCAGATTATTGAGTGCGGCCGTAATATTTACCCAGCCCGCCGCCGGATTCGCTGTACCATCCGATGAGAGCTCGACGCGCCAATCATAGTACGTATTCTGTATGGCCTGTGCCGCATTCACATTTGTCGCTGTCACCTCGAGTCGATCGCCATCACCCCGGTTGGTGACATCGTTGAGCGGATCCTCCGGGCTCGCGGTCACTGTCATATCCAGATTGGTTGCTTGACCACCCTCGGTCGGGTCCACGAGATTATCGACGATGCAGTCATTGAGGTCCATATCAACCGTCGGAATGATAACCTGATACCCTTTGACCACGGTGCTATATGAGCCCGTTCCACCCTGAAGCCGGCATCGATTCTTTGAAAACGCCCACATGATCGCGTTCGACGAGTCATTATGCTTCGTCGGGAGCATGGACGTCCCTTCTACCACTACACCCACCTTATCCCCCGAAAGAAAATTCCAGGTAAACGTATCCCGTCCGAGGCCAGTCAGGTTGGCTTCATCTTTGTTACCGTTGTCAGCCGTGTCTGGATCGGCTGGATCTGTCTGCCAGAACTGTTCCTCACCTGCACCATAGACGCCATCCCCGGCTACATAGCCAGGAGCGACCGGGAAGAGGTGACGGCAGATCGGGTTTGGTACCGAGCCGCCAACGCCACTACAGGTTGACAGGGTCGTTTCACAAGAGTTAGCCTCGGCCGGATTCGCCACACAACACGGTACACCGACCGAACAGCCGACCGTATCGTCTGCTCGACAGAAAGGAAACCCCGAAACGTAGGCATCACCATTCGTGAGTTCGAACGTCGTACCACTCGCAGTGGCCGATCCGCCCGTACCGCTCGAACCGCTCCCCGAAGCATCGGAAGAACCACCGCTCGCGCCAACGCTGATAGTGCCGGGATTTATATCCTGACTCCCGATCATACAAACCGGCTGGGTACCTCCTGCACAGCCCCAGTTGACGGATCCACTCCCGTTCGAGATCTCGTAGTTCTCTCCTGACGTATTGTCGTGAAAGTAGCAATGATTCGGAACATTCACCCGGTTGTCACCGCCGAACCGGGCCGAGTACCCATCATTATCCGTATCGGCCCCGTAGTTCACATTGGCGAGATCGAGATCATTCGAGGCGAGAATCCGATGCGCCATGATCTTCCAGTCGTTGTAATTCAAGAGTCCATTGCCATCGAGGTCGCACTGCGGCGTGGCTGGATTTCCCGGCGCACAGTCGCGACGCTGGAGAACCCAGGTAAAATACAGCTTGCTGGCGTCGTTCGAGAAGTACGTCGGAAACGAACGAGCCGTTATCTTCTCTCCCTCTTTCGGATCGGATGGGGAGAAGAAAAGCGATACTTCAGGGGTAACTTTTTTCGAATCCGCCACGTTCAGGGACTCGCCCTGGTCCTGGACCGATCCGGTGTCGATGTGATAGCGCCGCTCTATCTCCCCTGCCTGCTGTGACGGAGACGGGACTCTTGGGCGACTAAAAAGAGCTTCTGCAGGAAGCGCTGAAGAGAGGAAAATTTGCAGACCCATCAAAACGCTCAGGACACGAAACCATTTTTTATGTTGCATATCACTCGACATAATCAGCGAAGTATGAGCACCAGGGCATCAGTAAGGAAAAAGTAGAACCAGGAGGCGCCGTAGCTGTACCAGATCGATCGGGATTGGTAGGCGATGAGCCCGGCAAACGGAGCGAAGATAAAGTATGGTATCGTCGCCGCAGTCACGCCGCTACTCGCATAGAGAAGGGCAGAAAAGAGGCCCGCCTGGACAATAACCGACCAGAATCCCCACTTCCGGAGCCAGAGCAGCATGACGAATCCCCGGAAGAAAACTTCGAAGAGGAGTACGATGAAACCATTGAGAACAACCTCGTAGAGTACAAAGAACAGGAACTGCTCTTCGACCGCGACTGGCAGCCGATACTCTCTGAGAAGCGGGGTAAAATTCCAAAGTACGAAAAGAGCCGAGAGGGCCGCAACCAGGGCAAGGATACTTCCTCCGATGCCGGCCCAGGCATTCCCCTTCTGAAAGCCGAGCGCTGAAAGGGGTCGTCCTAGCATTATTCTACAATAGGCGAGCGGAATGACCAAGAAGACTCCGATAGCGGCAATGATGGTCTGCAGCACCGGATCAATCGTTTCGTTTTCCTCAAAATAGCCGAGGAGTAACACCGAGGCAATCACCACGATCGAAGTACCGATAAACTCTTTGTGGCGTGCGGCCAGGTGAAGCCATTTTTCCATAGGGCGGTAAAGCGCATAAAGCGCAGTATCTTCTTGCTTTCTGTTATTATACACGCTCGATTACGCGGCACGCTTGAGCGGCTGTTTCGACGGCGCTTGCCCTGACCGCATTGCAGGCGAGTTATTGCCTTGACCACTGTTCCGGAGCTTCGAAAGCCGCTCGGCGGCGGCCCGAATCCTGAGCGTGGCCTCATTCGCAGGAGCTCCCCCCTGAGCATACATAGGATCGTTGGCGGCGCGAGTACGCTGGGACGGCACTGGGTTGACCACTGAAGAATAAGTCGGCCGAGAGGGAGTCGCTTGGGGC
>CAZTYU010000003.1:58202-63001 GCA_964617535.1 uncultured Bdellovibrionales bacterium
CGGTTAATGTCTGAAGCGGCAGGAAATTGATCACGAAACCGATACCTTCGATGAGGGTGCCGAACGTAACGACCATCCCCTGGGCCAGGCGCTTGTTCCCCCGACTGCCAGAGCGGTCAAAGAGGAGAAGGAGCATGAATGAGAAGAAAGAAAAACACAGCGTTATCCCGGTGCCAAGCACCGGAAGCGACCCAATACCGATGAGGTCGAGCGTATCTTTGAGGAGACCGATGAGTGCCAGTCCGCCGAAGAGAAGAAATGACGGCTTCTCTCCAGTTGCCGCCGAGGAGCTCTGTACTGGCTTCCGGTTTGCAGTCGTCGCCATACCTCTCGTGGATCGCTATGGATTCTGAGCGTCAAATTCTTTCTTCGCCTCTTCGATTTCGAGGAGCTGGCGCGGATCCGAAGTGATGATCTGATCCTCGGAGTACGAGGCGATGACTTTGATCGCGGCGTGCTTGGTACCAGCAAAGAAGATCCCCTCACCGACGTTCGACTCGAGGAGGAGGAATTTCTCATGGTCCGTGAGGTAAAACGTCTCGGTGATGTAATCGATCGATGCCGGCGACTGGCGGAGGAGGAGCTGCATCGACGAGTTGGTGATGATCGGCTTGCCGTAGCGCGACGACATGAAGTCAGAGATGTCCTGGGTGATCGTCGTGAGACCGGTGTAGTACTTGCGGCAGCGTTTGGCGATGCCGAACAGGAACGAAGCAGCATCCTCGTTCTGCATCATGATCCAGGCCTCGTCGACGACGATGATACGCTGGCGGAGCTTCGAGCGGATGTCATTCCAGATGTATTGAAGGATGATGTACATCGCGATCGGCCGGAGTTCTTCTTCGAGATCACGGATGTTGAAGACGACGAGCTGGTTGTCCGTATCGATATTCGTCTGTTCATTCAGAAATCCTGAGAAGATACCCTCGGTGTACCGCTGGAGACGGGCCGCGATCGAATCGGCACCCTCCATATTCTTCAGTACGGCATAGAGGTCAGACATGGTCGGAAATGACTGAGCGGTCAGCGATTCATAATTCGAATCCTCATGGATATCCCGGATCGCGTACGCCTCGCGGATCGCCTGATCGAGGATGGAGTCCTCCTCGGCCGAAAGCGTCCCGAGCATGAGGTGGAGGAGACCGATGAGGTTCGCGATCGTATTGCGGAACACACCGTCTGACTCGTCCTCGGCGCTCACCTTCGGCATATCGAACGGGTTGAGGTGAATATCGGAATTGAGCGAGATTTTCAAGAAAGCGCCGCCGACCGTCTCACAGAGATGCTTGTATTCATTTTCCGGATCGATGATGATGACGCTCGACTCGAACATGAGCGCACGCAAAACCTCGAGCTTCACCGTATAGCTCTTACCGGCACCGGACTTGGCGAAAACGACCATGTTCGCATTCTCCATCTTAAACCGGTCGAAGAGGATGAGCGAGTTGTTGTGGCGATTGATGCCGTACAGGATGCCCTCGTTCGAGGAGAGGTCGGATGAGACGAATGGAAACGTCGTCGAGAGCGGCTCCGTATTGAGGTTGTTCGCAACATCGAGCGCATCATTGGCGAGAGGCCGAGTCGACGCAAAACCAGCATCCTGACGGAGCACCGCCGGCTTCGTATAGACGAGCTGTGCCTCAAGGATCGCCTCGACGGATTGGATCTTCTGGGACAGATCTTTCTCGTCCGCCCCGTACAGCATCATGTAGAGTCCGAAACGGAAGAACTTTTCCGTTCCCTGCTGAAGCCGATCGCGGAGCTCCTCGATGTTCTGCAGCGCCGCCTCGAGCACAGGATCGCGGATCTTCCCCTCTTCGATTTCGATATTCATCTGGGACTGAACCTGGGTCGCGGATTTTCGGAGCTGCTTCAGGATTTCAGCCGTCTCGATCGGATGGATGAAAAGCGCCGTATCCATCGGGAAATCGAGGTTGATGATCGGCGAGAACCAGTTGGTCGAGAGGAAGCGCGGATACGCGATGACAAAAAGCGTTCGCGCTACGACATCGCCGATCTGCATCGTCGCCGGACTCACCCGGATCGCCGGCGGAGCGATGAGGTCTTTGATGGTTGCTAAACCTTTCTGATAGAGCCGTTCCGTATCGAGACTCTCATCGGTCACCGGGGCAGCAGTCTTTTTGCTTCCGAACAATCCCCCAAGGAGGCCTTTTTTCGGCCTCTTTTCTTGTACGCTCTCCGGCTCGGGAAAGGCCTGCGCTGCGACTTCCTTTGCCCAGACTTCGCGATTCTGATTCGGTTCAGCCAATGCCGCGAGATCTGGAACCGAAACCGCTTCGGGTCGCTCGAGTCTCTTGCGTGGCGCTAGCGGGGCCGGTGGAGCAATCGGCGCAGCGGGAGCCGTGTCCACAGCCTCGTCTTCTGAAACGGCATCGTCCGTCGCCGCCACCGGAGCGGCAGCACGAGCAGCCGTGCGCTTCAGGGCAGGCCGAGGCACCTCTTGGAAATCAACCTCCTCTTTCGGAGGCTCGATACCGCTCGCGGCCCGGGCTGATGGAAGCGCCTTACCGGTCGGCTCCTTACGGCGAGGGGGGACCGAAAGCTCGCCCAAACCAGGCGTTGCGATATTCATAGGATCCACCACGGATACCTTTTTGATCGGTCGATCGAAAATGATGAGTTCGCGTCCCATAGCCTATTGGAGTTCGATAGCTTCGACATTTTTCACGATCGTCGAAGCGAAAAGCGATGGATTATAGCTATTGTAGAGAAGCTCGATAAGCTCTTCGGTCTGGAGTACGGTTGCCCGGACACCCATCGGGGAAAGTCCGGCGACAATATGCTCAACCCGCTGCATCAGCTGAGTCCGATACGTGTCAAAGATCTCGTTTTTGAGACCGACAGTCTTTTTCTGATTGAAAATGTCCCCCATCTTCTGGATGAATCCGCCTTGCATATTTTCGACGGGCGAAAACGGGACCACGACATAGAAAAACTTCGACATGATATTCGAAATTTCGGTGAGGTTCTTGATGAAACTCTGATACTCCTTCATCTGAAAACGGAGGAGTTCATTCGCCTGCTGAGCCTCTTTGCCCTTGAGGAGATCGATGTACGGGTCGATATTGAAACGCCGCGACTGAACAACGACTTGGACCGGGAAGTCGAGGGAGTTGAGGAAGTTCTGGTATTGGGAGATGATCGCGTCTTGTTCTTCGCTCGATTTCAGGTCGAAATTGATCGAGGAGACGAGGAGCACTGCCCGGAGCGCGCCGGTTTTCAGCACCATGACACCGTCGCGGATTTCCTCGACATCGACGTAGCGCTGCGTGCTGGCGCCGTTTGATTTCTTTTTGGAGAGCAGTTCCATACGGACTTTAGTGGTTATCCATCAGGCTCGCGAGACGGCGCAATTCCTCAGGGCTGATCCGCTTTTCTTGTCTCACTGGTTTTGCCGGGGCGACCGGGGCCGGTGCCGCTTTTGGCCGCGCGACAGGACGTTCCCAGACAGCGACTTTCGGGCGGAAAAAGAACGACAGTCCATGAAAGAGAAAAACGATGAGCGGCTGCCCTTGGGGGCGGTAAAAAGCGAGCGCGCAGAAAAGCAGAATGACTGGAACCGCCAGGACGAAGAAGACAACGCTCCCGATCATCGTATAGATGACAAGGAGGGTGATGCCCATCCCGATCATCCAAAGCAGCTGCCGCCACGTGAGAGGACCGGCGATCTTGTCCTCGACGTCGATGAATTGCGGGGTACTGAACATCATAGCGCTTGTGTATTTGGAGAAAGACCGGAATCGATTTCAATCAACAAAAAAGAGGTCTCTCCCTCGTAGTATATCATCACCCTGCTCGATTGGTGTAGTGAACAAAAACAGATTCGCGAAAAGCGCACTAGGCCGAACTATTGTCATTCGTGCGCGAGCGAAGCGGACGAATAGAGTACGGGCTTTTTGTCAGCGGCGCCTTGATCTCGCGCTTAATACCTGAAGTCGGATGCTGCATCTGCCGGAGCGCTTCGTTGCCATCCACCGCCCCGCTCGCCTCACGCTCGGCCGGGAGCACGTGTCCCGTTGAGAAATGAAGCGTTTCCCCAGAGACATTTTTCTCCGGAGCAGCTGATTTCGCGAAAAGCGGCTTGAACGACTCGAGTGGCGACGGTTTAGTCGCGGCTTGTTGGGGCATGGCCGGTGCCGATGGCATGGTACCCGGATCAGACAGGCCGCGCGGCCGGATGATGCGGCTCATAGGACGGGCTTTGACCTGAGCGAGTTCCATCGACGCGTCCCCTGTCCTCGGGAAAACAATCACCTGCTGGACCGGATCGATTTCGAGCGGAAAATTCTCTTCGATCGATTTCAGCACGAGGTTCATCCGCGCCCGATCGATATTTGAAAGACCTTTTCCGTTCTGCGACTGAAAGAGGAAATTTCCTCGCTGTACTGGTTCATGGACGCCAACTCCGAGCTCCTCACGATAGGATTTCAGCCAATTCCCGAGCGACGGACGAACTGGTTCTGCCCCGCCCTTCAGGCGGATTTTCTCCTCGGTCAGCATTTGTTCCGAGAGGCGTGGGTATTCGCTCATCGCCTTGAGAAGCGGTAGCTTCACCGTCGCGCCACTCGGACGCGGAGCTAGCGACTCATCCTCAATGACCGGTTCCGGCGCCGGGACGATCATCGAAACCTCATTCTGAATCGCTTCGACGATTCGCTTGGCATGCACCGGATCGCCACCCCCGCTCGACGCGAGGGCCGATGCGATCTTGGCTTCGGCAGCTGTAGCATCGAGCTCACCGAAAAACATCTTGCGGATCGCCAGACTCACCACGGCCG
>CAZTYU010000004.1:0-22458 GCA_964617535.1 uncultured Bdellovibrionales bacterium
GTATGCCTGGAAAAAAGAGCGTGATCGAGATTCGCGGGGCCCGGGTGAATAATCTGAAGAACGTGGACATCGATGTCCCGCGCGACTGTCTCGTCGTCGTGACCGGACTTTCCGGATCGGGGAAATCGAGCCTGGCGTTCGATACGCTCTACGCCGAGGCGAATCGCCGCTATGTCGAATCGCTTTCTGCGTACGCGCGGAATTTCATGGAGGGCTACGACAAACCGGATGTCGATACGATTCGAAATCTGTCGCCCGCTATCTCAATCGATCAGAAAAGCGTATCGCGGAGCCCGCGCTCAACGGTCGGGACGATGACCGAAGTCTACGATTATCTCCGCCTCCTGTTTGCCAAAGTCGGCAAGCCGCATTGTCCGAAATGCGATCAGGTCCTCTCGCGAAAAACGGCGATCACGATCCTCGGCGAGATCCTCGCGCTGCCGAATGAATCGCCGCTCGTGTTTGCTGCGGACAGTCCGCTCCTCGCCGGAAAAAATTGGCGTGAGGCGCTCCAGCTTATTGATGACTGGGGATTCGTCCGGGTCTGGTACCGGAATGCGGCGATCGCGCTCCCAGAAATCCGCAACATCGTTGATCCGGCTGCTCCGGCCGAGTGTCTGGTCGTCATTGACCGCCTCAATCTCGATACGGCTCGTCCGGACAAGGAACGCATGCTGGATTCGATCCATACGGCGTTCCAAACCGGCCATGGGGTCATGCGGCTTCTCGTCGACGGGCAGCATCTTCATACCTATCACGAGCGGTATCGCTGCGAAGCCTGCCAGATCGAACTCCCGGAGTTTTCGCCGGCCCACTTCTCTTTCAATAGCCCCGAGGGCGCTTGCCCGACGTGCGGGGGCCTCGGCGTGACGCTCGAATTCGATCCGACACTTGTCATTCCGAACGATTCGCTCTCGATCGCCGAAGGCGCGATCCGCCCATGGAGCAAGATGAATAGCGACCGCGGCAACGGAAATGGTCCGATGGCGCTCCTCCGCGAGATGGCGAAGCGCGAAAAGATCTCGCTCGAAGTACCGGTGAAGAAGCTATCGGAAAAGCAGCGCGAGTACATTCTGCGCGGCGATGCCAAACGCGATCCGAATGATGAATACGGCTTTCCTGGCGTGCTCGGGCTCCTCGAACGCAAGTATCGTGAGACGAAGTCCGACCACCTCCGGGCTGAAATCGAGACGTTCATGTTTATGAAGCGCTGTCCGGATTGCTCGGGGAAACGCCTCCGATCTGAATCGCTTTCGGTGTTTATCGGCGACAAAAACATCAACGATTTCGTCGGTCAGTCGATCGAGGATCTCCGCCTGTTTTTCAAAGACCTGCGCCCCACGCTCCTCGCAGAAGGCGAGGAGAAATCGCTCGTCGAACCGCTCTTTAGCGAGATGGAAATGCGCCTATCGGCTGTCGATAAGGTCGGTCTCGGCTACCTGTCGTTATCACGGAGCGCGGATACGCTCTCGGGCGGCGAGGCGCAGCGCATCCGCCTTTCCGTTCAGATTAAGTCAGGCCTCTCCGGGATAATCTATGTGCTCGACGAGCCGTCGGTCGGACTCCACAGCCGCGATACGGATCGGCTCATCCGGGCGCTCGAAGAACTCCGCGGAGCGAATAATTCCCTCGTAGTCGTGGAGCACGATGTCGCCATCATGCGGAAGGCTGACTGGATTATCGATCTCGGTCCCGGCGCGGGTAAGGAGGGCGGCGAAATCATCTTTTCCGGTACGCCAGAAAAATTGATGAAGTCGAAACTTCTCACGGGACAATACCTTTCGGGCAAGCGCTCGGTGATGGAGCGCGAGTCGCTCCGGAAGGGCTCGGGGAAGATGATTCGGATCGAGGGCGCGACCGAGCATAACCTGAAAGACGTGACCGTCGAAATCCCGCTCGGCAAGTTCGTCTCGGTATCGGGCGTGTCCGGTTCGGGGAAATCGACGCTCGTCCATGACATCCTTTCTCGCGCGCTGTCGCGGCATTTCTACCAGGCGCGGACCGAACCGGGCGCTCATCACGCGCTCAAAGGCATCGAGCACATCGACAAGGTCATCACGGTGAACCAGGATCCGATCGGCCGAACGCCACGTTCCAACGCGGCGACCTATACTGGCATCTTCAGCCTTATTCGCGATGTCTTTGCGGCGACGCCCGAAGCCGAGAAGGAACGCTATTCGGCGTCGTATTTTAGCTTCAACATGCGCGGCGGGCGGTGCGAAGTCTGTCAGGGCGGGGGACTCAAGAAGATCGAGATGTATCTCCTCCCGGATGTCTACATCCCGTGCGAGGTTTGCAATGGCACTCGCTACAATGCGAAGACGCTTGCCATCCAGTATCGAGGCATGAATATTTCCGAGGTGCTCCGGATGACCGTCTCCGAAGCGCGCCATTTCTTTCTCGATCAGCCGATGATCGAAGAGAAGCTCCGTGTGCTTGAGGAAGTCGGTCTCGGCTACCTCGTTCTCGGCCAGAGCGCACCAAATCTCTCGGGCGGCGAGGCGCAGCGTATCAAGCTCGCGACTGAACTCGCTCGAAAATCGACTGGCAAGACGCTCTACATCCTCGATGAACCGACGATCGGGCTGCATTTCGAGGATGTCCGTCGCCTCCTCGAAGTCCTGAATGCGCTCGTCGACAAGGGAAACACGGTTCTCGTTGTTGAGCACAATACCGATGTGATCCGCGCTTCTGACTGGGTGATCGATATGGGCCCGGACGGTGGCGATCGCGGCGGTACGGTGGTCTATGCGGGCGTGCCAGAAAAACTGAAGAAAATAAAAGCGAGCTTTACTGGCCGGTACCTCTAACGTCTGTCCTATGCTGCGGAAGGCTGTGCTGGCTACGGTCGCGTATTATGACGCGCTGGAGTATCCACTGACCGAATTCGAAATCTGGAAGCACCTCATCGCCGATAATTCCGATGCAGTGTTGGATGCTCCCGATATGGGGCGGGTCGCAGCGGCCGTCGACGGACTCGTGGAGCGCGGGGCCGTACAGCGGACCGGTGGATTGATCTTTCTGCCCGGACGCGAAACACTCGTTCCCGAGCGGATTCGGAGTGAAAAATATTCTGTCGGCAAGATAAAACGGGCTGCTCGACTGGCACAGAGGATCGCTTGGGTGCCCTTCGTCCGGATGGTGGCGCTCACGGGGAGTCTCTCCATGAAGCACGGCGATGAGGAGAGCGATTGGGATCTCTTTGTCGTCCTCTCGAGGGGAGCGATTTGGCGTGGCCGGACATGGCTCTCGCTCGTGCTGCAGATCATGGGGAAACGCCGGCACGGACGGCATATCGAGAATCGGGCTTGCTTGAATTATTTTGTCACAGATGGGAGTTTGGAAGTCGCAATGCAGGACTATTTTTCCGCGAGTGAATACCGCTTCATGTATACGCTTCTTGGGCGCGATACGGAACGCCGTTTCGAGCTCGCCAATCGCTGGATCGCTCGTATCAAGCCGAACTATCAGCTGACGGAAATTCCAAATGTCTGGCTGCGCGATCCGTCGCCGGTGAGCGTGCGGGTCCAGTCATGGCTCGAACGGATTTTTTCCTGGCGAGGATTGGAGGGACAACTCTCCCGTTGGCAGAAGAAAAAGATCGAGCGCAACCCGAAGTCGCGCATACCCGGCGCTTTCATCGTGGCGAATGACGAGGCGCTGATTTTCCTCCCACATCCGAAGGGCCCGGTAGTCTTTGATCGTTACAAGGAGCGTCTTTCGCTTCATCGATTTACGGCGTAAATGCGCTCGCTGCGTGCTATACTGGGATAAAAGAAACATCAAGAGAAAACGGCTATGCCGAAGTATTTGTATACAGCCAAGAATATCTCGACCGGCGAGACCAAAGGCGGCGAGATAGTCGGAAAAGACGAGAATCAGGTCGGACAGGAGCTCCGGAGCCAAGGATTCCTCGTCACGTCCATCAAGATGATCGAAGAGGCGTCGAGCGGCATCCAGGTGAAGTTCCTCGACCGCTTCATGACCGTGCCGCTCAAGGAGAAGATGGTCTTCACCCGCAACCTCTCGGTCATGACTTCGTCGGGACTGACGGTCTCGCGGGCGATCTACAATCTTTCCGTTCAAACGAGCAATAAGCGCTTTCAGAAGATACTGCTTGCCGTCCATGACGACGTGCAGGCAGGTAAACAGCTGTCTGAAGGGCTAGCCAAGTATCCGGCTGTTTTCAACGAGCTCTTCGTCAATATGGTCTCGGTCGGCGAGGTCTCGGGTAATCTCGAGGAAGTGCTGGAAATCCTCGCGCTCCAGCTCGAAAAGGAGCATGATCTCATCTCGAAAGTGCGCGGGGCCATGGTCTATCCGGCTGTGATCGTGGTCGCGATGATCGGTATCGGCATCCTCATGCTGACCTATATCCTGCCAAAGATCACGCAGACGTTCATCGACATGGAGGTAAAACTGCCGGCGACGACGATGTTCATCATCGGGCTGTCTAATTTCGTCCGGACGCACTGGCTCATTGTCATCCTGATATTCGTCGGCAGCATCATCGCGTTCCGCGCTGCCTCGACGACTGATGTCGGGCGGCATTTCCTTCACTGGCTGGTGATCCGGCTCCCGATCATCGGCAGCATCGTGGTGAAGGTAAACTGTGCTCGTTTCGCGCGTATCTACAGTTCGCTCCTGAAAAGCGGTATCTCGGTCGTGACGGCACTCACCATCGTGTCGCGCACGCTCGGCAATGTCTACTACAAAGAAGCGCTGGTCCAGGGGATCGAAGACATCCAGAAAGGGACCGAACTTTCCAAAATTATCGGCAAACATCCACGACTTTTTCCGGTCCTCGTGCCGCAGATTATCCAGGTCGGTGAGGAAACCGGAAAGACAGAGAATGTCCTCCAGCGACTCGCGGAATTTTATGAGGAAGAGGTCTCTCAGATCACAAAAAATATGTCGTCCATCGTCGAGCCGATCCTGATGCTTCTCATCGGCGGTTCGGTCGGCTTCTTTGCCGTCGCGATGCTCCAGCCGATGTATAGTGTGCTGGAAAATATACAGTAGTCACATATGTTATTCTCCCGTCGACCGCGGCGAGCATCCAAAGGGTTCACCCTTATCGAGGGGATGGTCATGCTTTTTCTCTTTGCGCTGATTACGCTCGTGTTTTTTCAGACCTTTGCCTACGGGACCGCGCTCATTCAGCAGTCCAAATACCGGCTCGGAGCGATCACATTGGCCAATCAGCGGATGGAAATTATTCGGAGCCTCGATTACGACAATATCGGAACCGTTTCCGGTATTCCGGCAGGCGATCTCGTCGAAGACGAAGCTATCCAGGTGAGCAATGCGCTTTTTCAGGTGCATACGTTTGTCCAGTATGCCGATGATCCCTACGATGGTACGCTCGGTGGCAGTCCAAATGATCTCGTCCCAAATGACTACAAGCGCGTCCGGGTTGAGGTTGCCTGGGGTGCTGAAACGGATGCGGAAAAAGTGGTGCTGTTCTCGACGTTTTCTCCGCCTGGTGTCGAGCAATCAGTCGGGGGCGGTATCCTTTCGATCAATATCCTTGACTCGCAGGGGAACGGCGTTTCCGGGGCGACTGTGCGTATCACCAATAGCAGCGTTGCTCCAGCCATCGATGTTACGACGACGACTGACGCGTCAGGGAACCTCTTTCTCATTGGAGCTCCGGCGAGTGCTCAGGAGTATCACGTGACTTTTTCGAAGGGCGGCTACTTTGGGAGTGCGACATTCGCACCGTATCCGACGACATCCTATGTGCCGGTGGATGTCCATGCCTCAGTCGTCGACGGAGTGGTAAATCAAGCGACGTTTGTGATGGATCAGTCATCAACGCTCGAGCTCCGGACGGTCGATCCTTTCGGCAATGCGGTACCGGATATCGATTATCGGATCGATGGCGGGCGACAACTCGGGAGCCAGTCAGGTACCGGGGTTCCGGTCTATGAATTCGGTGAGGATGCATCGACGGATACGAATGGCGAGCAAGATTATGCCAATCGGAGCTACGGTGGGTATACCTGGACGCTTGATGTGGGTGAAACAGGCTGGACGTTTATCGGATTGACACCAGAATCGACCGCGAGCGCGAATGCGATCGAGCTATTGCCGAATACGACGCAGACGGTCCAGATGACACTGGCTGAAAATACCGTCAATGGAGCGCTATTTACAGTGACGAGTTCGGTCGATGGAACTCCGATTTCTGGTGCCAGCGTGCGCCTTACAAATGCGACCCTCGTCTATGACGAAACAGTGACGACCGGAACGTATGGCAAGGCCTACTTTCCAGAGACGGAGACACCGGGCCTCGCTGCCGAGACATATGATTATGAAGTGACGGCAGCTGGATTTACTACGGAGACGGGGACGGTGGTGATTACTTCGGGCCTCGAGTCGGTAGCCGTAAGCATGGACCCGTGATGACTCATTCCAAAATGCCAAAAATGCGTAGAAAACGCCTCAAGGGGCTGACTCTAGTCGAGATGCTCGTCGCGATTTTCATCATGAGCGCTGGGATGCTTGGTTTTTCGCTGCTCTTCTCGACCAGCTGGAAGAGCAATCATTTCATCCTTGAAACAGGCATTACTTCAATCCGGGTGAATCGGGCCTCGGCGGAAATTCTCAATAATCTACGAAAAGTGCGCCAGGCGGACAATGGGGACTACCCGATTGAATCGGGGGATGATTTCGATATCCAGGTGTACCTCGATATCGACAATGATGGAGTGACCGAGCGCGTACATTATTGGCTCGACGATGCAAACGACCGTCTCATGCGCGGTATCCGTGAGCCATCTGCGGCACAGCCGCCGACCTATGCGGCCGGGGACGGCACGACATCGGTCATTGCTGAATATATCGTCAATGATGCGACACAGCCGCTTTTCTACTACTACAATGAAAACTATCCGGGCGATACGGTAAACAACCCGCTCGCTACACCGGCTGCGATCGGCGATGTCCGGCTCGTACGCATCCTGATCCGTATGAATATTGATCCGATCAAGGCACCGAACAATATCAACATCGAGTCGTTCGCTGATCTGCGTAATCTGGAATCCTATGACAACTAGGAACTTTTACAGGAGACAAAAAGGTGGTGGGCTCGTATATGCGCTTGTCATCATGGCGGTGGTCCAGGTGATACTCGTCTCGATCATCCAGTACGTGGCGTCCAATGTCCAGTATTCGCTCACGATACGTTCCAAGGAGCAGTCGCTGCAAATTGCAGAGGCGGGCATCGATTTCTACCGCTGGTACCTCGCTCACAACGTCGAGGGGAGAACGGCTTCGCAGATCCAGGCGTTCTGGGACGGCGG
This sequence comes from uncultured Bdellovibrionales bacterium, assembly GCA_964617535.1. GTDB lineage: Bacteria > Patescibacteriota > Minisyncoccia > Moranbacterales > UBA1568 > SSEF01. The sequence goes on from CAZTYU010000004.1 coordinate 7,308, forward strand.
GACAGCCTATGGCGTGGGCAGCGCGTATGAGGCCGATTATACGGATACATCTGGCGCTACGACGGGGCGTTATCGTATCGAGGTAACACCCCCGGATACTGGCACGACGGCCGTGATGGTGAAATCAACAGGATGGACATATAAACATCCGAATGTGAAACGTATCGTGCAGGTTCGCCTCCGCCGACCGTCCTGGAGTGAATACTCTGTTCTCAGTAATGATTTCATCCGCTTTGGTTCGGGTACTGAAGTCTTTGGGAAAATCCACTCCAACTACGGGATTCGTTTTGATGGCGTGGCACATAACCTCGTCTCTAGTGCTGTCTCTACGTATAATGATCCAGATCATACTGGCGCCAATGAATTTGGTGTACACACGCACAATCCGGTCGATCCGCTTCCGCCAGCGGCTGTTCCAGATAAACCGGCAGTATTCGAAGCGGGTCGTTCTTTCCCGGTGGCGACCGCTGACTTTAGCGGCGTGCTTGCCGACCTTAGCTTGATGAAAGCTGAAGCGCAGGCAGGAACTAATGGCAGCCGATACTTCAACAATGCTGGTCAGGGCCGCCATATCATCCTAAAAACAAACGATACTTTCGATATACGTACCGTCCAGAGTTTCAATGCGTCAACAAATGAAATTAACAACTATTCGGGCAGCTGGTCGAATTACGCGATTCCCGATAACGGCATAATCTTCGTCGAGAATAATGTCTGGATCGAGGGTACGGTTGATGGGCGGCGGGTAACCGTGGTGGCGGCTAATCTCATCTCCTCCTCCCAGAAGACGATGTACCTCGGAAAAGATGTGCGCTATACGAACTATGACTGTACCGATATGGTGGGGCTCATCGGACAGAATGACGTAGAGGTATACCGCCAGAGCAATAACGTACTGCGCCTTGATGCGGCGCTCATCGCCCAGGCGGGTCGCGTCGGAAGGGCGAACTATACCGGTACATATGCCACGCGGGATACTATTACGATTTATGGCGCAATTGCGAGCAATGAGCGTTACGGCTTTGCTTGGGCTGATGCAATGGGAAATCATGTTTCCGGTTATACCAACCGCAATCTCTACTATGATAATAATCTTTTGTACTGCCCACCTCCATTTTTCCCATCGGGAACACAATATGAACTCGACCTGTGGGAAGAGCTTTAGCACGCCGACTTACGTGGTATCATAGGTGAGGAGAAACGAAAAACCCAAACATCAAGAAAAAAATCAGGGTATGAGCCTTTTTCGGAAGAAGATATTCGATCTCTTTCCCCAACCGTTCGGTTTGGACTTGTCTGACCTGTCCATCAAGGCGATGTGGCTTGAGCGCGAGGGGAAGGAAGAAGTCGTTTCGAGTTTCGGGTCGGTACCTCTCGCGATCGGCAGCATTATCGATGGCGATATCGTGAACGAAGACATTGTCGTACAAGCAATTCGTGATCTCCTAGATAAAACGACGCCGAAGGCGGTCAAGACTCGGAAGGTCATCTGCTCTCTCCCGGAAACTAAGGCGTTCTTGCGTGTTGTTTCGGTGCCCCAGATGGCGCCGGAGGAAGTGAAGGAAGCGATCAAATGGGAGATTGAAGCCAATATTCCGCTGACCTTGGATCAGGTCTACTACGACTATCAAGTGCTCGACAAAAAGCTCTTCAAAGAAAAGAATAAAATGAGCGTTCTCGTGGTCGCGGTCGCCCGCTCGATGGTCGATCAGATTCATGGCGTTCTGGAGAAGGCCGGGCTTGAAGTGGTTGGGCTCGAGACGGAGTCGATCGCTCAGGCTCGCAGCTTGCTGGTTGATAAGGATGAGGACAAAACCCGTCTTATTGTCGATATCGGCGACCGGCGGACAAGCTTTCTCGTAGCGATCGGACATACCCCTTGTTTCACCTCGAGTATCCCGCTTTCATCCCAGATGATTACGGACGCTATCTCGAAAGAGATGCGGATACCGTTCGAGGAGGCTGAAATGATGAAGATCAAATATGGTCTCGGGTCGCTGGCGATGAAAAGTCCGCTTTTCAAGGCCGCCCAGCCGATCCTCGAAAACCTTGCCGTCGAAATCGAGCGCTCCACGAATTTCTATCTCAGCAACCTCGGCTATTCGACCGCGATTGATAGCATCGTCCTCTGCGGCGGCGGCTCCAATATGAAAGGACTTCTTCCATTCCTGACAAAGCGACTCAACCAGTCGGTCGAGTTCGGTAATCCCTGGGTCAATATCAAGCTTGGCCGGACGCTTCCCCCGATTGATCGCGGGCATTCAGTCCAGTATTCAACCGCCATTGGCCTCGCCCTCCGAGGCCTCGACGAATATGAGGATCTTACTTAACGTCTTGCCAGAAGAGAAGAAGGACGCGCTGGTGCGGAAATTCCGCTACCGTTTTTTCCTGTGGCAGACAACGCTTGTCTTTCTCCTCGAGCTGTATTATGTCGCTATCCTCGGCGGCATCTATACGATCCTCGACTACCAGGTCCGCGTCGGCCGCGATGCGCTCGTTGCTTTCGAGCAGTTTAACGAAGAGGCAAAAAAACTGGTCAATTATCAGGAGGAATTCAAGAAGGTGAATGCCGAGGTGGAGAATATCTCCCGATACCAGCAGTCTCATTTCCACTGGAGCGAACTTATCGCGCTCCTCCAGAAATTGACGCCCAAGGGAGTGGTAGTGGTTGAGCTCCTTACCAAGGACTACACGGTTTCTCTTTCCGGACAGGCCGGGACACGGGACCAGTTCCTGGAGTTCGAAGCGGCATTGAAAGATTCGGAATGCGTGAGCGATGTCCGTGTGCCGATTTCCAATCTTTTTTCTCAGAAAGAAGTAGATTTTCAGATTGATTTCAAACTGAAGAAAGAGTGTCTCGTCCGGCACTAAAATATATCTATGGCTAGCCCGCTCTGGAACAAGTCTAAACCGATAGTGATGCAAATTTCGCTTTTTGCGGTGATTGGTCTTGTCGGTTGGTTTGGTATTCGTCTGCTCCTCTCGACCATCCAAGAAAAAATGGATGATATCCAGAAACTTTCGGTGACGCGCGAGCATCGCGAGAAGCAGCTGGAGCGTTTGCCAGACCTCGAGGCCCAGCACGCGCTCATCGGTGAACATGCAGATCGTTTGGGCATTATCTTGACGAAGGATCGAATCGTGGAGTTCATCCAAAAGATCGAGCAGCTTGCGGAGGATGAAGATGTTACGGTAGAGATCGAATCCCGAGACAATGCGTTTCTCGAAAGCAAAGTGACGCCGGCGGAAAAGAAAGATGCGGCGGCAAAGCCAGCAGCGACAGCGGCCGATAAAGCCGAGGCAGCGGCTGAACCGGCGAAGAAGGCTCCTTCAGCCAAGGAAACTGGAATCGTCACCGAACTGCCGCTTAAGAAGTACCTGAAGCTGACGATCACGGCGACCGGAGAGTATGGTAATGTTGTCCGTTTCCTCCATCGGCTGGAGACGCTCCCGTATGCGCTGGATGTCATCGGTCTGAATATGAAGCTGCGCGCCGAGGAAGCCGACCTCGTTGCTCAGGAGTCAGGAGTGCTGAATCCGTTTGCTGAGGAAGCTTCGACGGCGGTGCGAACGGCATCGAAGGTAGAGGTGCTCGAAGCGGTGTTCGAAACAGTGGTCTACATGAAAGAAGAACGCTTATGAAATTTTCTTTGAAACAGATTTCATTTGGATCGACCAGAAAAAGAAGTTTGTATTTTTGGATCCGACATTACAAGTCGCTTTTTGTCATCTCCTTCTTCGTATTGACCGGGTTTATAGCGTATCAATGGAACCGAGATTTGTATCAATACCAATGGACCGAGGGGGAGCGCAAGGCGTACCTCGAAACAACCGCCAAGGAGACGGCTTTTCAGGAAAAGAAATTCCTCGGCGTCATCGAGCGGCTTGACCAGGATCGTGAACGGCACGGGTCCGTGCTAGAGACTGGCCGTGATCTTTTTGCGGGGGCTCGGAAAAAACCAGAGTAATCTTGACGTACGCGTTGAATCGGGGTAAAGTAATCGGACATTCCGTATGGAAATCCGATCTGCAATACTCAGCCAGCTTTTCGTCGATCAGCCCGCCTTTCGTCTCCGGCAGGTCGAGTCAGCGATATTCCGTCCCGACTGGAAAAGTTGGGATGATGTTTCTGTCTTGTCAAAGGAATGGCGCACGAAACTCAAAGAGTCTCTTCCGTGGATTACGCTGACTGAGGTCGCCTTGCTTCAGAGCAAGCGTCAGGACACGTTCAAAGCGATCCTCGAAACCGTCGATGGCAAACGAATTGAAACCGTCCTGATGCAGAACGCGCGCGGGTTCTGGAGTATCTGCGTCTCGTCCCAGGTCGGCTGCGCGATGGCCTGCACATTTTGCGCGACGGGAAAAATGGGCTTTACGCGCAGTCTCTCGGCCGATGAGATCATCGATCAGTACCGCTACTGGATGTATTTTCTCGATTCCCGCCACGATCTCGAACAGCGTATTTCGAATGTGGTGTATATGGGAATGGGGGAGCCGCTCGCTAATTATGAAAACGTGAAGGCATCGCTCGGGGCATTTCTCGCGCATACCGATATGGGCCCGACACGACTGACCGTTTCTACCGTCGGTCTCATCCTGATGCTTCGGAAGCTTCTCACCGACGAGGCTTGGCCGCCGGTTCGGCTTGCGGTCTCGCTCCATAGCGCGGATCCGAAAACGCGGACCGACATCATGCCGTCTTCTTATCCCAAGTTCTTGGATGATCTAGCGGCCTGGACCAAGGAGTATTTTGTGAAATTCGAGAGTCGCCGCCGGCATTTGACGTTCGAATATGTGATGCTTTCAGGCGTGAACGATACGCCGCTTCATGCCGAGAAACTCATCGCGTTTGCTCGCAAGGTGGGCAAGGTGAAGATTAATCTGATCCCGTACAATGACACCAAGAGCCGGTACGCGACTTCGGAGAGCACTGCGCTCATCGACTTCGAAAAGCGACTCCTTGATGCCAGGGTAGACGTCACCCGGCGCCGGACCATGGGTGCGGACATTGCCGCCGCCTGCGGTCAGCTTATCGTGGAGAAATCAAAGTAGACGGTGCAGTATATGGAGTATTTTCGTCGATTCTCTATCCCGGTCGCGCTTTTGATCGGAACGATCATCTTTTTTTGGTGGCTTTTCCCGCTGCAGAAACTTACGGTTCAGATTGATGGGAGAGAACTTTCCTGGGGTGAAAAATTACCTAAGGAAAAGCAAGCGCCAGATCTTCCACTACGTACAGCGACTATCCTTTTTGGCGGGGACATGCAGTTTGACCGATATATTCGGACGGTGAGCGGCAGGCGAGGTGGGGCCTTCCTCTTTGATGGATTGCGGACAGAATTTCAGAAAGCCGATCTGGTTGTGGCTAATCTCGAAGGGCCGATCACAGATAAGACATCGGTGAGCGAAACAAGTATCGAGGGATCACACGATAATTATGTCTTTACCTTTCCGCCTGAGACAGCTGCTCGCTTGAAAGAGGAAAATGTCGGTCTCGTGAATATCGGGAACAACCATATCCTGAATTTCAAGGAAGAAGGGGCAAAGAGGACGAAAGAATATCTCGAAGCTGCAGGTGTCGGATACTTTGGCTCACCGCTTTCTGGAGACGAACGGGTGGCGTATCGGGAAATTGGAGGTATGCGGTTTGGTTTCGTCAATTACAATGAGTTCATTTGGAAGGGTCGGGAAAAAGCAATGGAGGATATAACCAATGCTAGAAGTGCGTCGGATTTCGTAATCGTCTATACCCACTGGGGAAAGGAATATGTGGGAGCGACGCCGGAGATGAAAACACTCGGTCACGAATTCATCGATGCCGGGGCTGATCTCGTCATCGGATCGCATCCGCACGTTGTTCAGGAGCGGGAAATATATGAGGGGAAGACGGTGTATTATTCGCTCGGGAATCTTATTTTTGACCAGTACTTCCGTCCCGAGACCCAGGCGGGGCTCGTCGTCCGAGCCGTGTTTGATCCGGTCACGCGAGATATCAGTCTGACCGAACTTCCGGTCAGGCTCAAAACGAACGGGCAGACGGAATTGGCCCCGCGTTGATTTCCTCGTCTTTTCCAGTTATGCTGGCGAATACTTTGCTATGAATCAGAAATACTTCATTCAGACCTTCGGCTGCCAGCAGAATACCGCCGATTCCGAGCGCATCGCGAGCCAGTATGAGGCGCGCGGTTTTCAGGCAGCTGAAAGTCTCGAGCAAGCCGATACACTCATCGTGAATACCTGTATCGTCCGCGACCGGGCCGAGGAAAAGGTGTATGGTCTAGTGAAGAATCTCCGCGAGAAAGCAAAGCGCGGTCCTAGAGACCTCCATATTGTCATCACCGGCTGTCTCGTCGGTGCTGCCGCCCGCGAACCGTCCGGGAAACTTATGAAGCGGATGAAGGAACGCCTTCCAGACGAGGAATTTCTCCCGATGGAAGACGTTGGTTTTGAACATGAGCCGAAGCGCGCGAATGGGAAGCTCGCCTCGATCGTGATTTCGAATGGCTGTAATAATTTCTGTGCGTTCTGTATCGTGCCATTCTCACGCGGCCGCGAACGATCCCGAGCGTTTGGTGAAATCCTCCATGAAGTGCGCGAGGCCGTTGCGGCCGGAAAGACCGAGGTCATGCTTCTCGGTCAGAACGTGAATTCGTACGGCGCAGACTTTCTCATGGAAAAAATCAAGGAAGGGGCCGAGTACGAGCTTCCTGGTGGGAAAAAGGTGAAGCCGGTTATGGTGAAACACCTCGGCCGGCATCGCATCCCGACGCTTTTCCCTCATCTCCTCGAGGCGGTGGCCGAAATTCCGGGCGTTGAGAAGGTCATGTTTCTTTCGGCCAATCCCTGGGACTTTTCTGATGAACTGATTGATACGATCGCGAGGCATCCGAACATCGATCGTCTGCTTCACCTGCCGATTCAGGCGGGGAGCGACAAAATCATCAAAGCGATGAATCGCTGGTATACGCGGGACGAGTATCTGGCGCTCATCGATCGGATTCGTACGAAAGTGCCGGGCGTAGAGTTCACAACTGATATCATTGTTGGTTTCCCCGGCGAGACTCGCGAGGATTTCGAAGCGACACTGGATATTGCGCGACGGGTGAAATTTGCGAAGGCGTTCATCGCCTGGTATTCGCCACGTCACGGAACAGCGGCGCTGAAAATGGATAATGACGTCGACATTCACGAAAAGAAACGGCGTTACACCGAGCTCGACCACCTTGTACTCCGGCTATCCGGTCGAGAGCACCTCATCGGCAAGGCTCCGGCGGGTGCATCGACAGCCGGAAAATAGCAGCTTTTAGGGCTGGCCTGGAAGTGTTAGGATAGGGAGGTCACAATGCCTATGCAAGAGCGCTACACCCTCATTTCTTGGAATGTCAACGGACTCCGGTCGGCTGGCAAGAAAGACTTCATTGCCTGGATGCAGCAGGGGAGATTTCCCATCGTCGCAGTCCAAGAGACCAAAATCAGCGACCCGGACCAGCTCACTGAGGAGCTCCGAAACCCTGACGGCTATACGAGCTATTTCAATTGTTCAACGGAGAAAAAGGGCTATAGCGGCGTCGGCGTTTACGTAAAGAAAAAGCCGTTTGTAGTAAAGACTTTTTTCGGCGACAATCTCCTCTCCCGCGAGGGTCGCGTGATTGAGATGGAATTCCGCCACTTCACGCTGATCAATGTCTATTTTCCCAATGGCGGATCGGGCGAACTTCGGCTTCAGTACAAGATGCAGTTTTACGACGAATTTCTTCACTACCTTACGCATCTCCAGCGCCAGGGGAAAAAGATCGTGCTCTGCGGCGATGTGAATACAGCGCACCAAGAGATCGACCTCGCCCGTCCGAAGGAAAATGAAAATACCTCTGGCTTCATGAAGATGGAGCGCGAGTGGATCGACAAGCTCATCGCCGCCGGGTTTATCGATGCGTATCGCCACTTTCACCCGCGCGAAGTGGCCTACACCTGGTGGGATATGAAGACGCGATCCCGTGAGCGTAATGTCGGCTGGCGTATCGATTATTTCTTCGTCGACAAAAGCCTGGAGGCCAATATGAAGGAAGCGATCGTCCTCTCGGATGTGCCTGGATCCGATCACTGCCCAGTCGGCCTCTCGCTCGTCTTTTCTGAGACTGAAGCCTAGCCCTCACTATGGAAACTGATGGCGTGGCGCTTCCGCCCCTGGCTGAGCGGATGCGTCCGAAGCGACTGGTCGATTTCATAGGCCAAGAGAAAATTCTTGGCGAAGGTTCGTTTTTGCGGCATGCCATCGAGATTGATCAGGTGCCATCGCTTCTCTTCTGGGGGCCGCCCGGGAGCGGTAAGACGACGCTCGCTCGGCTGATCGCGCTCGAAACGAAATCACATTTTCTCCAGCTTTCGGCGGTCGAAAGTGGCAAAAAGGAGATACTTGCAATTGTTGAGGGAGCGAAAGCGACGGGTCGGCTTGGTGCGCGGACGATTCTTTTCGTTGACGAAATCCATCGCTGGAACAAATCGCAGCAGGATGCGCTCTTGCCGCATGTCGAGGACGGGACGATCACACTCATCGGTGCGACGACGGAAAATCCGAGCTTCGAAGTGAATGCGGCGCTTCTCTCTCGCGCCCGCGTGCTTGTCCTCTCCAAGCATAATCCGGAGCATATCGAGGCCCTCCTGAGAGCAGCACTTGCCGGGGATGAGACATTGAAGCGAAAGAAAATCAAAGCCGATCCAGCGGCGATCCATTTTATCGCCGCGTTCTCGGGCGGCGATGCTCGGGCGGCTTACAATGTTCTCGAGGCTTGTGCGAGTCTGGGGAAGCGAATTACGCCAGAACTTGTCGAAGGCGTAGTAGAGCGTTCGCACCTCCTCTATGACAAGGACGGCGAGGAACATTACAACATCATCTCGGCGCTCCATAAATCGATGCGCGGAGGGGATGCAGATGCGAGCCTGTACTGGCTCGGGCGCATGCTCGAAGCTGGAGAAGACCCTCTCTATGTCGCTCGGCGGCTGGTTCGTTTTGCCTCTGAAGATGTCGGCACGGGGAATTCGTTCGCGCTTCCGCAAGCGGTCGCCGCCTATCAAGCGTGCCAATACATCGGCATGCCAGAGTGCTCAGTGAATCTCGCCCAAGCAGTGGTCTACCTCGCGCAGTCCAAGAAATCCAATGCGCTATATATCGCGTATGGCAAGGTGAAGGAAGACATCGCCGCGTATCCGAATGAACCGGTGCCGCTCCATCTCCGGAATGCGCCGACGAAACTCATGAAGTCACTCGATTATGGAAAAGGCTACAAGTACACGCCCGACTATGACAATCCCGAGGACGCGAAACAAGACTATCTGCCGGAGAGGCTCAAAGGAAAAAGGTATCTCTAGCTCGCCTTCCCGAAACTCTCGAGGATGAAGCGCTTTTGAATCGCAATGAGCTGAGGGAGTGTCTCAAGTACGACGTGCTCGTCATCAGTCTGGCAGAGTCCGCCGGTTCCCTGATGGACGATCGTTGGGATACCCCGTGCCGCAAAATATCGGCCGTCCGTACCCCCGCCGCTCCTCCGTTCCTGAGTCGGACTTCCAGTCACGCTTTCGATCGCTTTTGCGTATGACTGGAAATACGGGTGCGAGCGGTCAAGGTTGGTCGGGTATCCTTCCATGAGGATTTCGTACGAAACGTCAGATGAGATAGCGCTTTCGATTAGCGCTATGACGCGGTCACGAGTGAGCGGCGCGACAAAGCGGATATCGATCAGCATTTCGGCCTCGCCAGCGACCTCGTTCGTGGCTGTTCCGCCGGAAAGTTTGCCGAGATTCATCGTGCTGACCCAGTCATCGTCTGGGGTGGTATCGAAGGTGGGAAAGTGCGCGCGGAGATTTTGGTATGTAGTGAACAGGAGATCGAGCGCATTGATGCCGTTCCAGGGGCGCGCCGCATGCGATTCTTTTCCGACCGCCTGAAAACGGATCTGGAGGATATGCTTGGTCGCATTGTTTATCTTTTGAATATTTTCGCCGTCATCAGGAACGAGTACGACCTTTGCTTGGTACCCGAGCTCGCCTGCAAGTTTCTTGGCGCCGAACGTCCCGCCGAGCTCTTCATCAGATACGATCGCGAGCGCCACTGATCCGGCGAAGTCCTCAGCGATGAGTTCTTGGAGGAGTGTGATCGACGTCGCGACGAATGCTTTCATATCGAGCGTACCGCGGCCATACAGCTTGCCGTCGTGGATGCGACCTTCGAAAAGCTCGGGTTTTCCTGGCACCGTATCAACATGGCCGAGGAGGAGAGCATCGAAATTCTTTCCCGGGCGATTGCTGATGACGACCATAGGATGCCCCTCAAAGCGGTAGCGTTCGATCGAGACCGGCAATCCAGAAAATTGCGCGATGCAAAATTCAAGGCAGCGGTCTATTTCCGCTGGTTTCTCATGCGTGCTTTCGAACTGAACGAGCTTTTGAGCGAGATCTGGTATGGCCATAAACATAATAAATAGTGTACGACTGAACGTATGAAAAAAGAAGGAGGGGATCGGGTTTCCGATCCGCCTCCGCTCTGGAACGCCAGGCCAACCTAGACAATCCGACAGGCCGTGAAGACGGCATCCGTCGCCCCATGCGAGAGCGGATCTTGCCGCAGCGTCGCGATTGCGGCCGGTGGGACGAAGACTTTCGGCTTCTCCACGCGGGACGCATCGATGAGGAAGTAGGGGCGAATCCGCGCATGGACCGGTGCAGTTGCCGGCTGCCGGGTCATGGGGAGGTAGTCCGCCTTGCCGAAGGGTTCGAGCGGCGGTTGGTAGACCGTGCCCGAGACGATGCTGTCCCAGAGCGCTCGGAAATCGGCTGATTTCCGATAGCGTTGCAGGATCGGATGGCTGCCAATGCCCTTCTTATCCGGGGCGATGTTTTCGACGACCGCCCGGCGGAACTGGCTTGCCCCGTATGCGAGCCCGAGCACGACGCCGCGGCAACCCCATGAATCGTCCGTCTCGACGTCGGTGTTCTTGACGATCCAGTCGTAGCGATTGGTTCCATCCGTGACTTCTGCGAGCACTTCGGGATAGGACGTACGCAGGATGTCGAGCGCATAGCTCGGCGGGATGAGTGACCGGAGCCGGCCGAGGAGTTCCTCGCCGAAGACGCGTTCGAGGCGCGGGGTGAGGTACGAGTCGGAGAGCATGGCGAAGACCATCTTGGAGTCGAGGTACGGCTCCTTCGTCATCATCCTTCCCGGCGCCATCTGCTCCTTTGCCACGGCGCGTTCGGAAGCGTAGAACAGCCGATCAACGATGCGATTGATCGGCCTGCCGGCGCGCGACAGGTCGTCGATGTTTACCGCCTCGATGTCGATGCCGCACTCATCCCGGAGCCGTCCGCAGAAGTACTCCGTTTCGGGGCGGCAGACGGTCGTGGTGGCGGTCGCGTAGTAGTAGGCGAGCTCGCGCCCCGGATCTTCGGGAAGCCGCATGCTCCGATACCAGTCGGCGAAGGTATGGAGGACGGCTGCCTGTTCGCTTTCGGGGAGGCACTTCAGGAGGTAGCCGCGGCCCGAGGGGGCAAAGTCAAACTCGGTAGCCCAGGTGTGGCCGTGCTCGTCGACAACGAGATCGGCGCCGACCGAGTGGCCGAGCGATCGCTTGCCGCGACCGTAGCCGTCGATGCGGAAGGGGATGAGGTTCCCCCAGATCGGGTGCTCGCGGAGGTCGCCCGATTGGAGAAAACGGATGAGCACCGGAAGCGCTGCTTTCAGGGTTTCAACTGCTCCTCCGATGGCGATCTCGGGAACGAGGGGTGTCGTTTCGCCACTCGGCCGAACGACCGTGGATGATTCTTGCATGGGAAGCCTTTCTTGGCGTTGGGTGGGAAAGAACTGAAAACGCTGGTTAAACCAGAAAGCCGGTCTCTTTGTGGGAGACCGGCTTCTTTTTGCTCTAGAATTCCTGTTACGAACGTTCGAGGGCAAAAACAAAACGGTCTCCCTTCCTCCAAAGGAGGAAGGAAATAATGAGGCCCATAAACATGCGACCGTTTGTTTGCATACGTGGACAGTATAACAGCGAACGAAAGCCTGTCAATTCCTCTGCCATTCTCGTGCTCTTGTGCTATGCTGAAGCCGCTAAGGTTTAGAAACAGATTTTCTGTATGTATCCCGCGCTCAAAAAGATCGCCCCGGCTTTCAGTCTTCCGGATCAGGACGGCCAGGTTCGTGCGTTGAAAGAGTATCGGGGCAAGTGGGTGTTGCTCTATTTCTACCCGAAAGATGATACGCCGGGTTGTACGGTCGAGGCCTGCAGTTTCCGAGATAATTTTTCCGCTTTGAAGAAAGCGGGTGCCATCATCCTCGGCGTTTCCGTTGATCCAGTGAAGAAACATGCGAAGTTCGCTGAGAAATACTCGCTTCCGTTTACGCTGCTCGCTGACGAGGGGAAGCAAGTGGTAGGGCTCTATGGCGTGTGGGGGAAGAAGAAATTCATGGGTCGCGAATACATGGGAACGAACCGGGTTTCTTTTCTCATTGATCCAAAGGGAAAGCTTACAAAGATCTACGATCCGGTGAAGCCGGCCGAACACGCGGCTGAGGTGCTGGCGGATATCCGGGCGCTTACGGTGGCTTGACAAGGACTTGCGAATTTCTCACGAGGGTATATACTGGAAGTGCCAAGATCCTTCCACCTCCCCACCAACTATTGTCTCACTGACGCCCCAATACTTGGTCCAGTGGAAGGACCGGCACTCGCGAGATGAGGCTGCACAACGTTGCACCTCTCTTTTTCTTTTCAGGGCAGTAGAGAAATATTTTGAAGAATGAACGCCATGTAAGGGGCGTTTTTGGCTTTTTAAGAGGGTATTTGCAGATTTATTGAAAGTGGAATAAAATGGGTATTAAGGACAGTGAAGTGGTGAAATGTGGTGAATTTCACGAAAACACTTTGACTGTTCGATTTTGCCACGCTCATGTTCATCGGCGAGTACCAACATTCGATCGATCCAAAAAAGCGCCTGGCGCTCCCTTCGAAATTTCGTGGAGAGCTTGGCACGCGGGTCGTCGTCACACGAGGACTCGATCACTCACTCTCGGTGTACCCGATGAAAGTGTGGGAGGAGCTCGCCGGAAAGCTCGGCAGTCTGCCGGTCGGCGAGACCGGGACGCGGAGTTTCACTCGGCTCATGCTCGCTGGTGCGACTGATTGCGAGCTGGATGCTCAGGGACGCGTACTCATCCCCGAGTACCTCAAGAATGAGGCGGGGCTCTCGAAAGAAGTCACGGTCGTCGGGCTCTATAACCGGCTCGAGATCTGGGACGCGAAAGAGTGGCAGAAGTACAAGCGTCTTGCCGAAAAGAACACCGAAAAGATCGCGAATGAACTCGGCAAGCTCGGTGTCTACTAGTTTCGATACGTACCTCAACAATATGGAACAGCACTATACGGAGCATGTCCCGGTCATGCTTGCGCCGGTACTTTCCGTTCTGGCGCTTCGTCCCGGGATGCGGGTCGTGGATGCGACCTTGGGTGGCGGCGGATATACCCGTGCGCTCCTTGAGGCTATCGGTCCGGAAGGGCGGCTGATTGCGTTCGATTGGGATGAGCGTGCGATCAATCGTTTTCGGGCGCGGGCCGGGGGAGACGCTCTCTTGAAAGGAGCACTGGAGGATGGGCGACTTGTTCTCGTACGGGCCTCGTACGCCGATCTCCTTGAAACGCTCCGTTTGCACGGCTGGTCGGGGGTGGACAGGATTGTCGCTGACCTCGGTCTCTCGAGCGATCAGCTTGCGGATCCAGAGCGTGGCATCACTTTCCAGTCTGACGGACCGCTCGATATGCGTCTCAATTCAGGCGAGACGGTCAAAGCCGAACACCTCCTGAGCCAGCTGGATGCCGCATCGCTCGCCGATCTCTTCGAGACGTATGGCGATGAACCGGAAGCGAGGCGGATCGCCTCGGCCATCGTGGAGGCGCGACGCTCGGCCCCGCTCCAGACGACGACAGCGCTCCGCGAGCTCGTCTACGCGAATGTCGTTCCGGCGCGCCGCAGGGGCAAGTCCCATCCGGCAACCAAAGTCTTTCAGGCGCTCCGGATCGCGGTCAACAGCGAGCAGGCTCATCTCGAACGATTCCTCTCGGTCATCCCTGAGGCACTCTGTCCGATGGGCCGCGCTGCAATCGTTTCTTTTCACTCCGGCGAAGACCGCATCGTCAAACAGCTGTTCCAAAAAAATATCCGTTCTGAAAATCCCACGCTTCGCTGGATCACCAAAAAACCTCTGGTGCCAGACGAGTCTGAGATCCGGGCGAATCCTCGGGCGAGGAGTGCCAAGCTCCGGGCCGTCGAACGGATAGAGAAACAAACATCAAAAACAAAAACTTATGCGCCGCTACTCTGAGCGCACCATCACGAATACGAGAGCCGGCCGCGCCAAACGTTTCGAGGCGCACGCCGGGGCCGCACATGTTGCCGTTATCGCGCTTCTCGCACTCTCGCTCTTTTCTGCAGGGCTCTATGTTTATGCGGTTAATCGGAGTGCGGTCCAGGGCTATGCGATCCGAACACTCGAAAAGGATCTGAAAGAGCTGAAGAAGGCGAATGCTGAGCTCCGGGTGCGTGAGGCGGAGGCAAAGTCACTTTCTCGCGTCGAGGAAGGGAGCAGTGAGCTCCGCATGGAAAAGGCCGATGCCCTGAGCATCATAAATGTCCGGACGAATGAGATTGCCAGTCGCTGAAATTGATTACTGCCCCTTATGTCTGCGCTCCGCCGTGCGATTCGCCCCCAAAAGACGCCTCGGGTAACGGAAGCCGCCTCGCATTGGCGGCTGTATTTTTTCCGGGGCGCGCTTTTTTTGGTCGGACTCGTGATCATCGGCCGGCTTTATGCGCTCCAAGTTGTCGGCCGAGAGAAGTGGGTCGCGATGGCCGAAGAACAGCACATGGTCGCGCAGGCGCTCCGAGCGGAACGGGGCGGTATCGCGCTCCGCGATGGTGATCTGACCTATCCGGTAGCCGTCAATCGTGAATACAAGCTCGCCTATGTCATCCCGAAACTCGTTGAAGATGTTCCTGGAACAGCCGTCGCGCTTTCAGCCGTACTCGGAGTGGAGGAGGAGGCAGTTCGGGAGCGGCTTTCGGATCGAGCGGATCCGTTTGAGGTGATCAAGAAAAAGATTTCGCC
>CAZTYU010000004.1:22558-45947 GCA_964617535.1 uncultured Bdellovibrionales bacterium
CGTGAGAAATTCAATGCCGATACGGCTTCGGCCATCGTGCTTGAACCCAAGACGGGCAAGATCCTCGCTATGGCTTCGGTGCCGCAGTTCAATCCGAACGAATACGGAAAAACCGAAGACATCGGACTCTTTATGAACCCGCTCGTGAGTCTCCCATACGAATCTGGATCGGTGATGAAACCGATCACGATGGCCATCGGCATCGAAGAGGGCAAGGTGCATCCCGGCACAGAGTTCGTCGATACGGGAGTCGTCAGCGAGGCGGGGTATAACATCCAAAATGCTGAAGGGAAAGTCTACGGGCGGAGCACGATGACAAAAGTGCTGGAGGAGTCGATCAATACGGGCGTCATGTATGTCGAGCGCTTGGTCGGCCACAGCGCGTTCCGTGACCGGCTTCGGAGTTTTGGTTTCGGCTCGAAGACGGGTATCCGCCTGCCAGCTGAACACGCAGGTAATCTCAGGAATCTCGATAACTTGAAGTCGACGATTCAGTTTCTCACCGCTTCGTTTGGGCAGGGGGTCACGGTGACGCCGCTTCAGCTGGCGGCAGCCTACGGCGCACTTGCCAATGATGGCATCCTCATGAAGCCGCAGATTGTCGATCGGATAATTGACCGGGATGGGAAGGCTCGCCCGATCGAACCGGAGGAAGTCCGCCGCGTCCTTTCGCAGGAGACGTCGAAAGAAATGGGGGAGATGCTCCGGAGCGTGGTGGTAAATGGCCATGGAAAGCGTGCTGACGTCCCTGGCTATCTCGTCGGTGGCAAAACGGGGACGGCACAGGTGGCCAAGACGGGATCGAAGGGTTACGACGAGAACATTACGATCGGATCATTTGTCGGCTATGCGCCTATCAATGATCCACGCTTCGTAGTAGTTGTGAAGTTTGATAATCCGAGAGATGTGCAGTGGGCAGAGTCGAGCGCCGCGCCAACGTTTGGCGCTATCATGCGATTTCTTCTCTCCTATGCTAAAGTACCGACGACCGAACCGATAAAGAAATGACCGTATGACTTTGAAACAGAAAATAGCGAAGCGATTGGCAACCATCCTTGCATTCATGGCAAAGATCGTTCTTCGGGCGCGGAAGCCGATCGTTGTCGGTATCACGGGATCGGTGGGAAAGAGTTCGGCGAAAGAAGCGATCGCACTTGTCCTCTCCAGGAACTATCGAGTCCGATTCTCTCCGGGGAACTACAATAACGAGTTCGGACTACCCGCTGCGATCCTCGGCGTCGAGAATCCGGGCCGTTCGGTCGCGCGCTGGGTGGCCGCGTGCGTTCATGCAATCCTGATCGCGGCACGGATCGAAAGCTATCCAGAAGTCTTGGTACTCGAGATGGGAGTCGACCACCCGGGCGATATGGACTATCTCCTCGATATCGCCCGACCAGACATAGCCGTGCTGACACGGATAGCGGAAAGCCATCTCGCTCATTTCGAAAACCTCGCACAGATCGCGAAAGAAAAAGGCAAACTCATCGCCGCGCTTTCAGATGAAGGCATAGCTATATTGAATGCGGATGATGAGCGGGTCATGCGCCAGGCCGAGCGGACCCGTGCCAAGGTCGTCTCCTACGGCTTGTCCACAAAGGCCAATCTCTTCGCGGATAATATCCGCCTGCTTCAGGAAAACGGTCGGACGGAAGGACTCTCTTTCAAGCTCAATTCCGATGGCAAGAGCATCCCGGTTCGCTTGCCGTCCGTTGTGGCGCGACACCACTTGTCGGCTGTCCTCTCGGCGGCCGCTGTCGGCGCCGCGCTCAAGATGAACCTCGTCGATGTGGCAGCAGCACTCACTGAATTCCGGGCGCTTCCGGGACGGATGAACCTCCTCGAGGGAGATGCGGGGATCCGGATTATCGATGATACCTATAATGCCTCTCGGGTTTCGACCGAGGCGGCGCTTGCGACTTTGCGCGAGCTCATCGCGCCGCGCAAGGTAGTGATACTGGGCGATATGCTCGAAATCGGCAGTGGATCAGACGAGGAGCATCGGGCGCTTCGCGATGCGGTGATTTCGAGTGGCGCGACGGTTTTCATCGGAGTCGGGCAGCATATGCGATTTCTCGCCGACGCGCTCCATGGGACGAATTTCCCCGAAAAGAACATCTATCACTATCCTGATCCGATCACGGCCCGGGACCGTCTCGCCGAACACATCCGGCCGGGCGATCTCGTTCTCGTAAAGGGTTCGCAGGGACTCCGGATGGAACTCGTCGTCGAACGCCTCTTCGGCGATGGTCGTGAATCTGAAAAGCAGGAGCTCCTCTGTCGGCAATCGCGGGCCTGGAGAGCGGCGCCATTTACTCCGCCCGCGGAATGGCAATAGCGAGACTAGACAAGGAATTGAAAAATCAATTTTGTTAGCATAGAATGAAATCGTAACCTTAACTCAACTCTAGGACGTGTATGACAGACGAAGCACGAGACAAGGAATTCATCGAGTACGTCGTGAAGATGCTGGTGGACAATCCGGATAGCGTAAAGGTCGAGCGAAAGATCGACGAGATGGGAGTGCTCATCACGCTCGATGTGCATGCGGATGATATGGGCATGGTGATCGGCCGCGAAGGCATGACGGCCAAGGCGCTCCGGACGCTGCTCCGCGTCATCGGCGCTCGGAACAATGCTCGCGTCAATCTGAAGATCAACGAGCCGGAAGGCGGCGAACGCCGCGAACGCCGGCGCGAAGAACCAGCCGAGGCGCCAGTGAGCCCGAACGAGCCGTTCGAACATGTGGTCCAGCCGACCCCGACTCCGCGATCGCTCGAAGACGTCATGAACGACATCAAAATCTAGTGCGAAGGGCGCCCTCGACATCAGTCGAAGGGCGCTTTTTTGTTTTCCTGGGATAGGGTAGGATGGAGTCGACTTCATTAAGTACGTATCTCATGAACAGGATCACGACGGAAATACCAGGACTTCTTATCCTCGAACCAGACGCGTTTTCCGATGAGCGCGGATTTTTCATGGAAACCTACAGCCGTGACCGCTACCGTGAAGCGGGGATCGCCGAGGATTTTTTCCAAGACAATCTCTCCTCATCGAAGCGCGGCGTTATCCGCGGGCTGCACTATCAGGCGCCGCCGTTCGCCCAGGGTAAGCTTGTTTCTGTGCTTCGCGGTCGGGTTCTGGATGTCGCGGTCGATATCCGTGCTGGCTCGCCGACGTACGGAAAATATGTCGCCGTAGAACTCTCGGGAGAAAATCACAAGCAATTCTGGATTCCGGCCGGCTTTGCACACGGCTTTGCAGCCCTCGAGGACGACACGCTCTTTGCGTACAAATGCACGGCGCCGTACTCCAAAGAGCATGATCGCGGCATTCGCTGGAATGATCCTGCGATCGGTATCGAATGGGGTGTGACTGACCGAATTGTCTCGGACAAAGACCGGGCGCACCCGCTGCTTTCCGAGATCGTGCAAGAATTCACTTTTTAACCGATAACTCACATGAAACTCCTCGTCACGGGTGGTGCCGGCTTTATCGGCTCGAATTTTATCCGATACATGCTCGGAAATCATGCGAGCATCGAGATCGTGAATCTCGACCTCCTCACCTATGCCGGAAACCCTGAAAATTTGAAAGAATTCGAGAATGATGCGCGTTACCGGTTCGTAAAGGGTGACATCGCTGATCCGACGGTGATCGATCCGCTTGTTTCAGAGTGCGAAGCGATCGTGCATTTCGCTGCTGAAAGCCATGTCGACCGATCGATCCTCGGGCCCGAGGCGTTCGTTCGGACGAATGTCGTCGGGACGTTCATGCTGCTTGAGGCGGCGCGGAAATACGAGAAGCGCTTCCATCACGTCTCGACCGACGAGGTATTCGGCGCATTAACACCGGCGGATCCGGCGTTCGATGAGGAGACGTCGTACGATCCGCGGAGTCCCTACAGCGCGAGCAAGGCCGGATCGGACCATCTTGTCCGCGCCTACTACCATACCTACGGCCTTCCGGTGACGATCTCAAACTGCTCAAACAATTACGGGCCGTACCACTTTCCAGAAAAACTTATCCCGCTCGCCATCACGAACCTCCTCGAAGGGAAACAAGTACCGGTCTATGGTGATGGCAAACAGGTGCGTGACTGGCTCTATGTCGAGGATCATGCGCGAGCGATCGCGCTTATTCTGGAAAAGGGCCGGATCGGCGAGACTTATTGTATTGGCGGAAATGCCGAAACGGAAAACATCGTTATCGTGAAACAGCTCCTCTCGCTTCTCGGTAAAGACGAATCGTCGATCGAGTACGTGAAGGATCGCCCCGGCCATGATCGTCGCTATGCGATCAATTTCAACAAGATACAAAACGAGCTCGGTTGGCAGCCGACCGTCACCCTCGAAGAGGGCCTTGCGAAAACCGTCGCATGGTTCAAAGCGAACGAAGCCTGGTGGAAGCGGGTCAAGAGCGGAGAGTATCAGGAATACTATGCGGAGCAGTACGGCAAGTGACCGCTATGAAATTTCTCCTGACTTCCAGTGGGATCGCTAATACCTCGGTCGAAGAGGCGCTGTTTGGACTCGTTGGTAAGCCGGCGAACGAGATCTCTGTCGCTTTCATCCCGACAGCGGCTTCGTGCGCGTCTGACGACAAAAGCTGGCTCGTCAAAAATTACGATGACTTCGTCCGGCTCGGTCTGAAATCCTTCGATATCGTCGAGATTGCCGCCGTACCGAAAGAAAATTGGATGAAGCGGTTCGAGACGGCCGATATCCTCTGTTTCGGTGGTGGTGACGAGCAGTACCTTGTGAGGATGATGCGTGAGTCTGGCGTTGCAGATATGCTGCCTGAACTCTTGAAGACGCGTGTTTACGTCGGGATCAGCGCAGGGAGCATGGTAGCGGGGAAACTTTTGTCGCAAGAGCTTAACCGAATGCTGCTTCCCGAGGAGGTATTCGAAGGGACTGACCCTGGTCTCGGCATGCTGAATCTCTCCATCCTCCCGCACCTCAACTCGGACTACTTCGCCCATCTGCGCGCTCCGCTCATTCAGTCGCTGGCCGAACAATTTCCGCAGACGGTCTACGCGCTCGATGATGCTTCGGCTCTCAAGGTGGGGGACGAAGGGATCGAAGTCGTCAGCGAGGGCAAATTTTTGAAGTTGGAAAAATAGGTATGCGAATCACCAAATTCGGGCACTGCTGCCTGCTCGTTGAGACGAAGGGCGTGAGTCTACTGACCGATCCCGGAAACTACAATGAAACGCCGATGGTGACGGATATCGACACCATCCTGATTTCGCATGAGCACGCGGACCATCTCCATGTCGAGAGTCTTGGTATCATCCTGGCCAAGAATCCGGCAGCGCGCGTGATATCGCATGCGAGCGTCGGGAAAATCCTCAATGAAACAGGGATCGAGTGGGAGGAAATAGCCGATGGAGAGGAGAAGGAGATAAAAGGAGTAAAAGTTCAGAGCTTTGGCACCGAACACGCCTGCATCCACCATGATCTGCTGCTGGTTCGGAACACGGGATTTTTCATCGACGGGCGGCTCTTTTACCCCGGCGACTCCTTCCATAATCCTGGGAAGCTGGTCGAGATTCTCGCGCTGCCGGTTGCCGGCCCATGGATGCGGCTCGAAGAAGCGATCGAGTATGCCAAGGTCGTGAAACCGAAAGTAGTTTTCCCTGTCCACGACGGCATGCTCCGGCAAGGGATACAGCTCGGGCCGACGCGCCGCATCCCAAAGGCGCTCCTCGAACCGCTCGGCATCGAGTATATCGATATGACGGAGGGGACGACTCATGATTTTGGTGCGTAAATCCTGCAGCGTTCGGCCAGGGTGACACCATTTGGTATAATGGGTACATATGGATGTCGCTGGTAAAAAATCTGGCAAGAAAGCGCTTATTCTCGGGGCCAAAGGCATGTTGGGTCGCGCGCTTGGGCAAGAATTTCGGCTGGCTGGGTACGAGCTTGCCCTCTGGGATGTTGCCGAGATCGATCTCGCCGAAGAAGCTGCTTCGCTCGAGAAAATCGGCGCTTTCGGAGCGGACATCATCATCAATGCGGCGGCCTATAATGCCGTAGATAACTGCGAGACGGATGACGAAGAATACCGGAAAGCGCTCATCTTGAACCGCGATGTCCCGGGCTATCTCGCCCGTTTTGCAGCAAAAAACGGCATTCTTTTCGTCCATTACTCGACGGACTATGTCTTTGACGGAACGGCTTCTGACGGGTACCCTGAGGACGCCGTACCGAACCCGATCTCGCGGTATGGGATGTCTAAATACGAAGGCGAACAGGCCGTGCTCGCTGCTGGCGGCAACGCTTACCTTATCCGCCTCTCCAAGCTTTTCGGGGAACCGGCCATCTCCAAACTCGGGAAGCGCAGCTTTTTTGAGATCATGCTCGCCAAGGGAAAGACAGAGACACGGGTCGAAGTGGTGGATGACGAAAAAAGCTGTTTCACCTACGCCCCCGATCTTGCACTCGCGACCCGTGAACTCATCGAGGCGCTCCCTGGGCCGGGTATCTACCATCTCCCAAACGAGGGAGGGGTGACGTGGTTCGAGGCGGCGCTCGAGCTCTACCGGAAAGCCGAGCTGAAAGTCGAGGTGGTTCCGGTGCCGGGTGCTGGTTTCTCTCGTCCAGCGAAGCGGCCGCACGCATCCGTACTCGTCAATACGAAACGGCCGAAGCAGCGGCCCTATACCGAAGCGCTGACCGAATTCCTCGATAATTTTCTACCAACCGTATGAAGTCACTTCTGAAAAATGATCCGAAAGTCGCGGCACTGGTTCGCGGCGAACTCCGGCGTGAGGAGGACGGCCTTGAGATGATCGCCTCCGAGAACTATGTCTCGGAAGCCGTGCTCGAAGCCGTCGGCAGCGTCTTCACGAACAAATATTCCGAAGGCTATCCGGGCCGGCGCTATTATGGCGGCCAGGAGTTTACCGATGCCGTCGAGACGCTCGCCAGAGAGCGCGTCAAGAAACTTTTCGGTGCCGAACATGCTAACGTGCAGCCGCATTCGGGCGCGCCGGCAAACATCGCTGTCTATTCCGCGCTGCTCGAGCCAGGCGATACGATCCTCGGCATGGACCTTTCGCATGGCGGTCACTTGACCCACGGACATCCGGTGACGTTCATGCCGAAAATCTACCGGTTCGTTCGCTACAAGACGGAGCCGGACGGTAGAATCGACTACAAGAAGCTCGAAGCGCTCGCCAAGAAGGAGAAGCCGAAACTGCTCCTTGCGGGATTTTCTTCCTATACGCGCCAGCTCGACTATGCCAAATTCGCCGAAATCGCGAAAAAAGTGAAGGCGTACTCGATGATGGACATGGCGCACATCGCCGGTCTCGTTGCTGCCAAGGCGGTGCCGAATCCGGTCCCGTATTTCGATGTCGTCACGGCGACGACGCACAAGACGCTTCGGGGCCCACGCGGGGGACTCATCCTCTGCCGAGAGGCGATTGCTCAAAAGATTGACAAAGCGGTCTTCCCTGGCCTCCAGGGCGGTCCGCATATGCATGTGGTCGCAGCCAAAGCAGTGGCGTTCGGAGAGGCGCTCCGGCCCGAGTTCAAGCGCTACGGCAAACAGATCCTGAAGAATGCTAAAGCGCTCGAACAGGAACTCCGGAAGCTTGGCTTCAAGATTGTCTTCGGCATGACGGAGAATCACATGGTGCTCGTCGATACGGTTTCGAGTCATGGCGTCACCGGAAAGGTCGGGGAGCACCTCCTCGATGAGGCAGGAATTACAGTAAACAAGAATGTCATCCCGGATGACCCGCGCGGCCCGATGGATCCGTCCGGCCTCCGCATCGGCGTCCCAGCGCTCACGACCCGTGGCATGAAAGAACGCGAGATGAAAGAGATCGCTCGCTGGATTGATGCGGCGCTCCGTTCGGAGGGCGATGTACGCACGCTCGGCAAGATTCGAAATCTCGTGAAACGGCTCTGTCGGCAGTTCCCTGTTTATAAGAAGAAATCGTAACCTATGAAAGGCATCATCCTCGCTGGCGGTAATGGCACACGGCTTCTGCCGCTTACCGCAATCGCATCGAAGCAGCTCCTCCCGGTCTACGATCGTCCGATGATTTTCTATCCGCTCAATACGCTCGTTTCTGCCGGTATCCGCGATATCCTCATCATCGTTTCACCAGAGCACGCCGGGAATTACTTGAATCTCCTCGGATCGCTGCTCCGGAAATATGGCGTCAACATCTCATTTGTCGTCCAAAAGGAGCCGCGTGGTCTGGCCGAGGCGTTCATTCTCGGTGAGGACTTTATCGACAACGGTCCGTGTACGATGATTCTCGGCGATAATCTCTTCGAGGGTGATTTTTCTGAAGCGATACAAGGCTTTGAAAGGGGTGGCCGGATTTTTGCCAAAGAAGTTCCAGATCCGGAACGGTTCGGCGTGGTGGAATTTGATTCGGATTCCGGCAAGGTGCGTTCGATCGTCGAAAAGCCGAAAGAGCCGAAAAGCCACTATGCGATCCCGGGTCTCTACATCTACGATGCCGAGGTGGTTGAGGTTGCGAAGGGACTGAAGCCATCCGGTCGCGGTGAGCTCGAGATTACTGATCTCCACAATCATTACCTGAAGAAGGACCTCCTGGATGTGCATGTTATCAAGGGTGCCTGGTTTGATGTTGGGACGCATGACTCGCTGCTCGATGCGAGCATCCATGTGCGCGAGAAGAACTTCCGGGCTGATTTTCATCCGATGATCGAAGAAGCACTCGTAGAGTTCAATCAGGAATTCAAACGCATCGTATCTATTAGTAAATAACCATCATTCAATCGTATGCATGATCGCCAACGCCCAGTAAAAAAAGCCATCCTTCCCGTCGCTGGTTTTGGTACTCGGTTTTTGCCAGCAACAAAAGCGCAGCCGAAGGAAATGCTGCCGGTCGTCGACAAGCCGGTGATCCAGTACCTCGTCGAGGAAGCAGTAGCCTCGGGTATCGAAGAGATTATCTTCGTGACGGGCCGCGGCAAACGGGCGATTGAGGATCACTTTGACGTGTCCTACGAGCTTGAAGACACGCTCGTGGAAAAGAACAAACACGATCTTTTGGAGGCGGTGCAGAAAATCTCTGGCTTGGCCAAGTTCTCATATGTTCGCCAGCCGGTCCCGCTCGGCGATGGTCATGCGCTGCTCCAGGCGGCGCATCTCGTCGACGATGATGAAAGCGTGCTCGTCATTTTCGGTGACTGTCTCTATGATTCCGAAGTTCCGGCCTCGCGCCAGCTCATCGACACCTATGAGAAATACCACGATCCGGTCATCGGTCTTTCCGAGGTCCCACATGAGGAAGTGTCCAAGTTTGGTGTCATCGATGGCACGGAGCTCGATGGACTGAATTATGAAGTGAAGGGCGTGGTCGAGAAGCCAAAACCAGAAGATGCGCCCTCAAACCTTGTTGCTGTCGGCAAATACATCATTACGCCCGAGGTATTCAAGACGCTCGCCTCGATGAAAGAAGGAAAGAGCGGAGAGATCCGTCTCGCAGATGCGTTCGATCTCATGCTCGAGGCTGGGCGTCCACTGTATGGGAGGAAGCTCACCGGGGAGTGGCTTGATACAGGGGATAAGTTCAATTTCATCAAAGCAACGATCCATCTCGGCCTCCAACACCATGAGGTAGGGGACAAACTTCGGACATACCTCAAGACCCTGAAGTTTTAACGGTAACCGGATAAAAGCATGTATTGGGCGTACCTCATCCTCTTCGTATGCATGATCGTGACGCCCGAATTCACCCGGGACGGTATCCTGTTCTTCAGCGAGGATGACCTCGAGTCGCTTCTCATCTTCTGTTTCGGCATGGTCGGGCTTCTGCTCTATCTGGGTAAAGAGTCGGCATTTCTTCGGGCGGTCCGAGAGAAGCTCTCGCTTCAGCAGGAGGCGAATCAGATCCGGAAAGACCTCTCGCAGTCATACTCGTATATCGGCGAGATGAATCGGCGTATCGATATAGTGAAAAATATGGTCGTTTCCCTGCCGCAGGCAAAGGCGCCGGAACCGGAGAAACAGGGACAGGCGCTGTATGATCCGATTATCGATGCAACGAAACTGCTGGCCCAATCGGATTGCGTCGCGCTCTATTTTGTTTCGACTCGCGACGGCGCGATCCTGGAGCGCTACGAGGTCGGAGATGGTGAACACCGCGAAACGCTCCGCACCCTTACGGGTCGTCATTTACTTGATACCAAGAAGTATCTCTGGGAGGAAGGCAAGCTCTCATTCGTCCGGTCGCCTGAGGAGGCGGAGAGCATCTCGGCCTTCATCGTCTTCCACAAGATGAAGAATCGGCTCGAGGAAACGGGTATTTTTCAGATACTCGCCGCTCAGGCGCTTTTCATATTTTCGATTCATGACCGCCGAGCATCGCTCGATTCGGTCGAATCGGTCAGCTCGGTATGAGGATCGGGATCGACGCTCGCTTCTACGGATCGCTGGGCAAGGGGCTGGGTCGTTACACCGAGAAGCTCATCACTTATCTTGAGGGAATATCTGGAGATACGAACACGTATGTCATTTTCCTGCGGCGAGAGAATTTTGACGAGTATCAGCCGGCCCATTCGCGATTTACGAAAGTCATGGCTGACTACCCATGGTATGGCTGGGCTGAGCAGCTGCTCTTCCCGCTGCTTCTTTGGCGTCAGCGGCTTGACCTCGTCCATTTCCCGCATTTCAATGTGCCGCTTATTCTGGGGAAGCCTTTTGTCGTCACGATCCATGATCTGATTCTGCTTCATTTCCCTACGGTCAAGGCGAGCGAACTCCCACCCTTTCTCTACTGGCTCAAATATTTGTCGTATCGCCTGGTCATCGCGAGCGCCATTCATAGGGCGCGGTCCATTATCGCCGTATCTGACTTTACGAAACGAGACATCGAGGCGGTCTATCCGGCGGCGCGAGGCAAGGTCCACACGACGCTCGAGGCCGTCGACGCTCGCTGCCACTGGCTCGAGCCGGGTGCTGAGCGATCGCTGTTTGAGGCGCTCGATCTCGTCTATCCGAATGCCGGCGCGGTTCAGGTAAAACACTACGTGCTCTATGTCGGCAATGCCTATCCGCACAAAAATCTCGAGTTTCTCCTCTCCGTCGCTACCGATTTCCCCGATACGATTTTTCTCTGTGTCGGAAAAGACGATTATTTTTATCGCTCTTTCCGAGAAAAAGTTTCCAGCGCCGAAGTGGAGAACATTCGCTTTGCCGGATTTATCGATGATCGCTCGCTCGGCGGGCTCTATCATCGGGCCGCGGCATACATCTTTCCATCCCTGTACGAAGGGTTCGGCCTCCCCGGACTCGAAGCGATGAATTACGGCCTCCCGGTTGTCGCAGCCCGGGCCGGATCACTTCCAGAAATCTATGCTGAAGCAGCCCTCTACTTCGATCCGTCGGATCGAGGTGCCTGTGCCGAATCACTCCGGAGCGCATTTGATCGAGGAGAGGGGAACCGGTATCGCGCTCTTGGTTTCGCTCGGGCCGCTCGATTTTCTTGGGAGCGAATGGCGGTTCAAACACTCGAGCTGTACAATCATGAGGCCCCTCGAACCGTTTTGAAGAAAACTCATGCGTGATATCAGGCCGACAAGAAATCATCATGATACTCCGTTACCGACACGGAGCGTTTTTACTCCGGCGGAGCGACCATTCCGGAAGGCAGTGCTGCCAGCTTCGCCGCGTATTCGCCGCCCATCTTCTTTTCGGTGGCCGTACGGTATCGTCTTATTTTTTATTCTTGTCGGAGTTTCTTTTGTTGGACTGGTTGTGCTGAAGAACGAGCTCGTTCGTCTCGGAGAGTCAGGCGTGAGGGACATGGAGCGGGCGCTCGCGAGCGTGCGACAGGGTGACTTCGTCGCAAGCAGTCAGGCACTCGCGGCGGCCGAGCGATCGTTCGGTCGTGGTGAGCGTTGGCTCAGGCCTTTTTCTTGGCTTCCGGAATCATTTGCGAGCGTGCCTGGATTTTCACATGGGATCACGGGCCAAGCGTTGTTCCGAATTGGCCAAGCCGGGACGGGATCGGC
This sequence comes from uncultured Bdellovibrionales bacterium, assembly GCA_964617535.1. Lineage (GTDB taxonomy): Bacteria > Patescibacteriota > Minisyncoccia > Moranbacterales > UBA1568 > SSEF01. The sequence continues at coordinate 34,567 of CAZTYU010000004.1, forward strand.
GGCCGCGCTCCTCTCGGTGTTACCGACGATGCTCGCGGCCCAGTCGTCACCGGCGGGGACGGTGTCGATGATCGATGCGCTCGAGCGCTCTGGGGCGGCGGCAGCCAAGGCCCGGACCGAGCTCGACTTCGCGAATCAGGCATTCCAGCGGGTGCGTCCGGAGGTTCTGCCTGCCGCGTACCGGGATCGAGTCATCCAATTGGGCGAGGTATTGCCGATCGGAGTCGCCCTCCTCGATGGCTATGCAGAGCACCAAGAGCTCTTTGCTGAGCTTCTCGGAGCGCACGGTCCGCGCATCTATCTCTTCTTGTTTCAGAATAACCACGAGCTCCGTGCGACGGGAGGATTTATTGGGAGCTATGCGCTCCTCGACGTGAATCAGGGAAGAATCCGTCGTTTTTTTGTCGACGGTATCTTCAACCCCGATGGCCAGCTGAAAGAAAATATCGTTCCACCGAAACCGATCCAGAAGATCAGTGCCGGATGGAGCCTGCACGATAGCAATTGGTTTCCCGATTTTCCGACTTCGGCAGAAAAGGCGATCTTCTTTTATGAAAAGACAGGCGGCCCGACGGTCGACGGCATCATCACGCTGACGCCGGAGGTTCTCGAACGGATTCTCGCGCTCGTCGGCCCGGTCGAACTCCCTGAATACGGAGCGACGATCGATGCGGGAAATTTCATGACAATTATCCAGGAAGAAGTCGAGGTGAAGTATGATCGTGAAGAGAACAATCCGAAAAAAATCCTTGGTGATCTGACAGAAACGCTGCTCAAGGAGTTTCTCTCATTCAGCCACCCGAAAGCGACCTGGAGCCTCGGGACGACGCTCGCGGCACTCCTCAATGAAAAACACATCCTCCTCTACTCACGTCATCCGGAAATCCAAAGCCTCATCCGAGGTGCCGGGTGGGCCGGCGAAGTACCCGAGGTCCCGCATGATTACCTCTCGGTGATCCACACCAATATCAACGGCTATAAGACCGATGGCGTTATTCGAGAGAGCATCGTTCATGAGTCCCGTGTCGAGGCGGATGGCCGAGTGATTGATACGGTGGCCATAACCCGAAAGCACGAGGGAGGAAATACGCCCTACGAATGGTGGAACAAGGTGAACGCCGACTACATGCGGGTGTATGTCCCAAAGGGATCGAAGCTCATTTCGGCAGACGGCATGACACGGGAATTTCCTGAGCCGCCACTCGACTATGCAGCACTTGGCTTTCGGCATGATCCGGATATCGTGAAAGAAGAAGAAGGGATGACTATCGATGACTCAACGGGGACGAGGATCTCGACAGATGGCGGAAAGACCGTCTTCGGAAACTGGGTCTATGTGAGTCCGGGCGAATCAGTCACGGTCCGTTACGAATACGAACTCCCATTTAGGGTCTCGCTTAGCACCAACGATGTCGAACCGGCGACATCGCACTCGGTCCTTTACCAGAAACAATCAGGCACGGATGGGGCAGCGCTTTCAGCAAAGATCCGCTATCCGGAGTCGCTTCAGCCCGTTTGGCAGACACCGGGAAATTTGGTACCGTACCAGCGTACGTTTGAGACCGAAACGACGCTCGACAAAGACTTTTACTGGGGTGTTGTATTCGGAAAAAGTCGCGCGGAACAGGACTAGCGAGACGGCATGTGATGCGAATGATACAAAGAATCTGGCAGTGGAGTGAGCGCCCTATCGAAACACTCGGGGGCGCAGCTTTTATTATCGCGCTGGCGGGCGTAGCGAGCCGGGTCCTGGGATTTCTGAGGGATCGTCTCCTGGCATCATCATTTGGCGCAGGCGACATACTGGATGCTTACTATGCAGCGTTCCGACTCCCGGACCTCGTGTATGGCCTTTTGGTGCTCGGGGCGCTCTCGGCCGCGTTTATACCGGTCTTCACCGCTCTCGTCGCGCATGATGAGCGAGACAAAGCATGGAAACTTGCTCAGGGTGCACTGCAGTGGCTCGTCATCGTTCTTGGTGGGGCGGCGCTGCTTGGTATCGTGTTTGCGAGCACTATCGCCACGTGGATTGCGCCGGGATTCTCGCCGGAGAAACAGGCGCTCGTCGCTTCACTGACGCGGATCATGCTCCTCTCGCCGATCTTTTTGGCGATTTCAGCTGTCATTGGCGGTGTCCTGGTCTCGTTCAAGCAGTTTCTGGCGTACTCGTTTGCGCCAGTATTCTATAATCTCGGGATCATTTTCGGCATCATGGTTCTGCACCCGCTCTTCGGGGTGTCGGGTCTCGCTTTTGGTGTCGTCCTCGGATCATTGCTGCATGTGCTCGTTCAATGGCCCGCATTTTTTCGGGCAGGTTACCGCCTGAATATTTTGCCGCTTACGGAAACGCTCAGTGATCCAGCGCTGCGGAAAGTCGTTCGACTGATGATCCCGCGTTCGCTGGCGATGGCTGTCAATCAGATCAGTCTTGTCATCGTGACGGTCTTTTCCTCTACGCTCGTCTCGGGCAGTCTCGCTGCGTTCACACTCGCGATCAATATTCAGAGCGTGCCGCTCGGTCTTTTTGGGATCGCGTTCTCCCTTGCATCGTTTCCGGTCCTCGCTACGCTGGCGGCGAAACAGGAGGATAAGGAATTCTTTTCAGTATTTGCCAAAACCGCTCGTCGCATCCTCTACTTTGTCTTGCCACTCTCGCTCTTCTTCGTTATTTTTCGAGCAGAAATCGTCCGTGTCGTTCTCGGGACAGGGGCATTCAACTGGGAAGACACCATACTCACGTTCACTGTGCTGGGCTGGCTATCGGTGTCGCTCTTTGCTCAGAGTCTCATTCCGCTGTTTGTCCGGACATTCTTCGCGCTTCAGGATACAAAAACTCCGCTTTTGGCCGCGCTTTTCTCTGAAGCGGTGCATCTTTCACTCATCCCGTTTCTTCTCCCGCGTTATGCAGTCGCTGGCATCGCGATCGCGTTTTCGGTGGGGGCGATAACGAATGTTGCACTGCTCTACTTGTTCCTCCGGCGCCGCGTGACGGCGTGGCGCGACTGGGAACTTCTTTCGGGTATTGCCCGTATCGCGCTTATCGCTATCATTTCGGCAGTCGTTGCGCAGTATTCTAAGGGCATTTTCGCGCTCACGATCGATCGGCTGGACACATTTCTTGAGGTGGCGGTGAAGCTCGGTGTCGGCATCGTCATCGGCGTCGCAACCTACATTTCGTTTTCGGCACTCCTCGGTCTCCCCGAATATACCCAAATCAAGCGTTTCATCTGGTGTCGGCTCCTCCGCCGTCCAGAGACGGTCGCGTTGACCGAAGATCATCCGGAGCGTGGCGACTGGTAATCAGGACTGTCCAAGGAGCCGTTTCCCTGCTACAATCCCGTCGCTTTCACCGTAGCCTCAATCCAAACACGCACGTCCATGGACCAGTTGCGCATCCGTAATTTCTGCATCATAGCTCACATCGACCACGGCAAGTCTACGCTTGCGGACCGGCTTTTGGAACTGACGGCAACAGTCGAAAAGCGCAAGATGAAGGAGCAGCTCCTTGACCAAATGGACCTCGAGCGAGAGCGTGGTATCACCATCAAACTCCAGCCCGTGCAGATGCACTACGAGCACCAGGGTGTCGAGTATCTTCTCAACCTCATCGACACCCCGGGACATGTTGACTTTCATTATGAGGTTTCGCGATCGCTCGCTGCAGTCGAAGGGGCGATTCTTTTGGTTGATGCGACCAAGGGAGTGCAGGCGCAAACTTTGGCCAATCTCTATCTCGCAATTGAACAAGGTCTGGAAATCATACCGGTGGTCAATAAGATCGACCTTCCAAATGCTCAGGTGGACAAGGCAAAAAAGGAGATCATCCATCTCATCGGCTGTCCGGAAGAAGACATTCTCCTCGCATCAGGCAAGACGGGTCTCGGAGTCCAGGCGGTCCTCGAGCGCGTCATCGAGCGCGTTCCGGCACCGAAAGGTGCTATCGATACATCGCTCCGGGCGCTTATTTTTGATTCGGTCTACGATACGTACAAAGGAGTCGTCGCGTTCGTCCGCGTTGTGGATGGATCAGTCAAACGCGATGATGTCTTGTCAATGCTTGGAACCGGGAGCGAGAGTGTGACCGTCGAAGTCGGCCATTTCGCTCCGGCACTGACGCCGCAGGCCGAACTTCGGGCAGGCGATATCGGTTACATCGCGACGGGCCTCAAGGAGGTGGCGCAGTGCCGCGTCGGTGATACGATTACGCTTCGCCAAAAGGACCGGGAAGCACGCCCGGTCGAAGCGCTTCCGGGCTATCGGGAGATTCGACCAGCAGTCTATGCGAGCCTCTACCCGACTGATGGCGAGGACTACGCGTTCATGCGCGATGCGCTCGACAAGCTGAAGCTCAATGACGCCGCTTTTACGTTTGAGCCCGAGAGCAATCAGGCGCTCGGCCGAGGATTCCGCTGCGGTTTTCTCGGACTCCTCCACCTTGAAATCATCCAGGCCCGGCTCGAGCGCGAGTTCGAGCTCGTACCGACAATCACAACGCCTTCGGTCGTCTACGAGTTGTCACTCTACGGTCATCCGGAGCGTGTCTCGCTGTACTCGCCATCGGATATGCCGGATCCGGCAGGGATTGATAAGATCTACGAACCCTATGTCGCGCTCTCTATCATTACGCCAGGGGAGTACCTGGGGAATGTGATGAACCTTTCTCAAACGATTCGGGCTGAATACAAGAATACCGAATACATTGATGAGAGTCGGGTGATCATCTCGTTCGATGCGCCGCTCATGGACGTCATCGTCAATTTCCACGATGAGCTGAAGAGCGCCTCCTCGGGTTACGCGTCGATGAACTATGAGGGAATCGGGTACCGCGAGAGCGATGTTGTGAAACTCGATATCCTGGTCGCGGGCGAAAAGATTGATGCATTCTCGCGCATGGTCCCAGCTCGGCTCGCTCATCAAGAAGGGAAAAAGACGGTCGAGAAACTGAAAGAGGTTCTGCCACGGCAAGCGTTTGCTGTAGCGCTGCAAGCCGCCATCGGGGCGAAAGTGATCGCTCGCGAGACTATTTCTGCGTTTCGCAAAGACGTGACGGGCTACATGTATGGCGGTGACTTCAGCCGGAAGAAGAAGCTTTTGGAGAAACAAAAAGCAGGAAAAAAGCGCATGAAAGAGACTGGTCGAGTGACTATCCCGCCAAAAGCATTCCTTGAGATCCTGAAGAATAAGTAGTCATTTTTGACAAAAATCGAGCCGTCCCTTAGGGTAGGATGGCTTCTTTGGTAAACCCAACCTTTGGAGGGCGCGCATGAATCGATACGACGTATTCCAGCTCGCCCAGGAACTGGGGCGGCTGATCGAGGGGGCACATGACAAGACGCTTCAGGAAGTGGCCCAACAGCTCATCGCCTGCGGCCAAAAAAGGCTTGCTGAGGCAGGGGACCTGGACACTTCGAATCGGCTGGTGAATGGAACATCGATTCCGTCGCCTCTCGCCGAACCGGCGGTCGTTGCGGAACGAGAAAGCGGGATTTGTCCCGTGGCCGGAACTGATTCGGCTGATGCCGTTCGGGCATGACGATGATCATCGTCATGCCCTTTGCTTTTTTAGCAGCGAACACTTAAAATGTATGTGTAATAGTTGAAGGAAAGAACGGTATGGCCATGGAATTTACCAAGGATAATTTCGATGCAGAGGTTCTGAAGAGCGATAAGCCGGTGCTGGTGGATTTTTGGGCGCCCTGGTGCGGTCCGTGCCAGATCATGGGGCCGGTCATCGACACGCTCGCGGGTGAAATGACTACGGTAAAGATCGGAAAACTGAATGTCGATGAGCATCCAGAAATCGCGCAGCAATACGGCGTCATGTCGATTCCGACTATGAAAGTCTACAAAAGCGGCCAAGTGGTAAAGGAGTTTGTCGGCGTGCAGGACAAGACCGCTCTCCAAGAGGCGCTCTCGGCAGTCTAAGTCGAACGCTGGGCTGTCTGTTGGGTCAGTAAAAATACATATGAAAATCCATAAAGAGCGCATCGACCTGAAAAGCACCACGCAGATCGAGTTTATCGATATCACGACCGAGGTGCAGGAGATCGTCGGCCGGTCCGGTATTCGCGAGGGGCAGGCGCTCATTTACGTCCCGCATACGACTATGGGCGTAGCGATCAATCACAATGAACCGATGCTGCTTCAGGATTTCATGCGTATTCTCTATAAGGTAGTGCCGGTAGATGATCAGTACTCTCACGACCTCTTCGAGCTCCGCCGGGAAACGAAGTCCGACGGCCGATCGAATGGTCATTCGCACTGCAAAGCAATCCTCCTCGGGAACAGCGAGACGGTACCAGTCGAGAAGGGTGTGCTGCTCCTGACCGAACGCCAGAATATCTTTGCCGTCGAATTTGATGGCGCCCGTGACCGTGATGTGGTGATACAGGTCATCGGCTACTAACTTTATATTGCTCACATGCGAATCCTTTTCAGTATCTTGAAGGCCGTAGCGCTCGCTGCGGTGGCGTTCGCGCTCCTGTCGGGTGCCGGTATCTGGTATCTCCTCGATCGGGCTGATACGGCTCGCGGTGCCGTCGAGACAAATCAGCGATTTTCGATACAGCCCGGCGAGGGAGTGACCTCTATCGCGGAGCGTCTGGATGCGGCTGGAATTGTCGATGGTCGCCTCACTTTTATCGCCTACGCGGTGAAGACTGGGCTCTACAAGAAGTTCCAGGTCGGCGAGTACGGCCTTTCCGGGAAACTCTCGATAGCTGAAATTACGGAGAAGTTCGTCTCTGGCAAGGTGGTGCCGGCCGGGGTCAGGGTGACATTTCCTGAGGGCTGGACCATCCAGGAGATCGCCGAACGACTGACAGCAAATGGTTTAGCCGGGGCAGAGTTTCAGGCGATTGCGGAAAAGCCATTTCCGAAGTGGCGTGAACGCTATCCTTTTTTGAAGGATCTGCCTGCCGGTGGGAGTCTCGAGGGCTACCTTTTTCCGGACACTTATATCTTTCCTGAGCAAGCCACAGGCGAGCTCATTGTGAGCGAGCTCTTGAAGACGTTCGGAGAGAAGGCAGCTCCAAAGATCACCGATGGTATGGCGGCCCGAGGGATGAATTTCCACGAGGTGCTCACGCTCGCGTCCATCGTTGAAGAGGAGGGGCGCACTGAAGCGGATCGCAAGAATATCAGCGATGTTTTCAAAAAGCGTCTCGTTATCGGCCAGCCACTCCAGAGCGATGCCACCATCAACTACATCCATGGTACCGCTAAGGACCAGCCGACTTTCGACGACCTGAAGGCTGATTCGCCATATAATACCTATGCTCGATCCGGTTTGCCACCTGGGCCGATCGGCAATCCGAGCCTCATGTCGATTGAAGCAACATTACGCCCGACAGCAAACCCATACTATTATTTTTTGATTGATCCGAAGACGCGGATTACATATTTTGCTACTGATTTCGAAGGGCATCAAAAGAATCGGGCCGCGTACGGTCTCTAACGTCCCTATGTCTTCACAACGCCAGGTCATTGCGCTCGTCACTTTATTTGCCGTCGCTTTCGTGGCTTATTTCGGATTCTCTGCCGTTATGGATGCGGTGCTTCTTTCTGGTGCGAGCGTGTTTTTAGCTCCGATCGCCTGGTTTTTTCTTGCGATTACATTGTTTTCGGTCGGGGCGGTCCTTTGGCGCGAACGTTCTTATCAGGCGGTCGGGAGCCTACTGCTCGTTTCCCCGAGCTTTTTCTTTGCTCCGACTCTCTCGCATATGGCGGTGTTGACAGCAACCACACTGCTTACGTTCGGTGGCCTGGTCCGTATCGGACACGAGCTTTCCTCGCGCCTTCGCCTGTCGCTGTACCGGTCAGTCTTTGTTGGCATGTCCCAGATTATTTTTGCACTCTCGTTGGCGGTCTCGAGCCAGTACTATGCCCATATCGAGCCGTTGCCATGGAATCGGTTGGTTCCGAGTTTTGATCTGGCCGAGGGTACGGGTGCCTGGGTACTACGTGTCGCTGGTACATTTTCTCCCTCACTTGCTTCGCTTCAGAATCGCGACCTATCAGTCGATGAATTTTTGACCGATCTCCGACCGGTCGTCGAGGTGGGTGGTACGACAGAAACCGTGAGTAATGGGATCGGTGAAGCAGTTCGGCAGGCAGAGATTCTTCGTTCGAAGATCGAGCTTTCTCGGCTGCTCGGCCGCGAAGTGGGGGGCACAGAAAGTATGAATGAAATCCTTTCGGAGGTGCTTCGAAAGAAAATAGTTGCGTTCGTATCGGGAAATACGGCGGGAGCAACTGACCGGGTGCCTTTCCTGCCATTCTTTCTCGCCATACTGCTGTTTTTCACTATCTACCCCGTCGGTTCGATCATCGCTCCGTTCGCGCTCTCACTTGCGACACTCTTGTTCGCCCTTTTGGTTCGAGCGGGATTTATCGTGATCAAGAAGATACCGGCTGAACAGGAAACGATCGTCTGAGGTACCACGGGGCCGACCCTATGAAAGCAGAAGTTTTGCTGCCGGCCAGATGCTCGGGCGAGCAGGTTTTCTTTACTGTTTGAAAGTGAGAGGTGAGAAAATGGATGAACTTTCTCACGGGGTTGACAACCCAGATTTAGCACTCGATAATAAAGAGTGCTAATATCTGAATATGACAAAAGACTATTATTCCATACTCGGCGTAGCCAAGGGGGCGACCCAGGACGAGCTCAAGAAAGCCTACCGCAAGCTCGCTCATGCGCATCATCCAGACAAGGCTAGCGGCGACGAAGCGAAATTCAAGGAAATCAATGAGGCGTACAGCGTCCTCGGAGATCCTGAGAAGCGCCGCCAGTACGACCAGTTCGGCCAAACATTTTCTGGCGCCGGGAGTGGGCAGTCTGGTCAGGGCTTCGGTGGTTTTGATTTTTCAAACTTTGGTAACCAGGGCTTCAACTTTGGCGGAGCCAATATGGAGGACCTGTTCACCGATCTCTTTACCGGCGGCGGCCGACGTTCGCGCGGAGGACGAGGGGCGGATATCCAAGTCGATGTCTCGATTAGTTTCGATGAGATGGTGCATGGTGCCAAGCGGACGATCCGTGTCCGGAAGCAGGCGCGCTGTGACGTGTGCGATGGTTCGGGCGGTGCGCCGGGGGCCAAGCAGGAAACTTGTCCGGATTGTCACGGCAAAGGATCGATCATGAAGAGTGTGAACACCATACTTGGTACGTTCGCCCAGTCTACTGCTTGCGAGCGTTGCCATACCCGTGGCAAGATTTTTTCGGAAACTTGCCGAACCTGTCGGGGCGATGGACGCGCGGAAAAGGAAGTCTCTCGGGAGATTTCAATTCCAGAGGGCATCGAGAACGGCCAAGCACTCTCGATTTCTGGCGAGGGAGCAGCGGGCGAACATGGTGCTCCGGCTGGCGACCTGTATGTCGTTGTTCATGTCGATCCGCATCAGGAACTCGTGCGTCGGGGTGATGATATCGTTTCTGAGAAGAAGCTTCGGTTTGATCAATTCGCGCTCGGCGATAAAGTACCGGTCCAAACGATCGAGGGCGAGGTGATGATGAAGGTTCCGGCCGGGACGCAGCCGGGAGAGGTGTTCCGCATCCGCGGCAAAGGAGTGCCGAAACTCGGCCGTTTTGGAAGAGGGGATCATCTCGTGAAAGTGTCTATCGAGGTCCCGAAGCATCTCTCGCATGAAGAAAAGGGCCACATTGAGGCGCTGCGCAAGGCAAAGAAGGGCTGATGCAGCAGGGCTTGTTTTGCGCTACAATGGGGAGAGTTGAAACCCTATGAGCAACGATCAGACCCGCATTCTCCTTGTTGACGATGATGCTGAAACGCGCGATGTGTATGCGAATTTTTTCAGTGATTCCGGCTTTCTTGTAGAGGAAGCAGAAAATGGTCTCGATGCGCTTGAGCGGATCCAAGTAACGAGGCCGGATATCATCGTAAGCGGGATCATCATGCCGAAAATGGACGGGTTCACGCTCGTTCAGGCCCTGAAGCAGAATGTGGATACCGCTCAAATTCCGGTCGTGTTTCTCTCCCATCTTGGGCGACAGGAGGACCAGCATCGTTCGAAAGAGCTCGGTGTGGATGATTTTATCGTGCGGGATACGACTCCGCTGAAAGAAGTCTTGTCGCGAGTAAAGGCGCTCCTTTCCGCAATGGAATATATCGTTGCTATAGAGCCCGGTAGTTTTGATGCGAAGCGTTTTGCCCAGGATATGGGGATGCCCGATAATTTTGTCAGCCCTGACGGGGTGAATGGTCGGTATGTTCTCCGTCTCCGTCTCGTGGATGCGAGCCGCCGGCGCTTTGGCGGTGAAATCATCAGTGCTTAACCGGTATGGATCGTGTTTGGAGAGAAAAACCAGGTTTCATGCGTTTTGCGGCCCCAGCGGGGCCGTCTTCTATTGCTCGGCACTTGCTCCGACAGCGCGGTGTAGCAGATGACGTTGCGGACACTTTTGTCACGCCGAACTACGAGCGTGATCTCCATGACCCGTTCCTTTTCCGCGATATGGACCGGGTAGTGGAGCGGATTGCTCTCGCCAAGGAACGCGGTGAGCGGATCGGCGTTTTTGGAGATTTTGACGCCGATGGCGTAACATCATCGGTCATCATTCGGGAGACACTCGAGCGGCTCGGCATAGATACGATCGTACATATCCCGCACAAGCTGAGCGAGGGACATGGACTGAGCCGGAAAGCGCTCGACCGCTTCAGGGAAGCTGGTGTTCGTCTCATCCTGACCCTCGATTGTGGCATGATGAACCACCAGGAGATCGCCGAAGCGGCTTCGTTCGGGATGGAGACAATCGTGATTGATCATCATCACGTTCCCGAAGTTTTGCCGGAGGCGTTCGCGATCATCAATCCAAAACTGCCGGCGGATACCTATCCGTTTCGCGAACTGTGCGGCGCCGGGACGTCGTTCAAGGTAGCAACAGCCCTGTATCGCCGTCTCATGCCTGAACGGGTTGATGAGCTCAAGTGGCTGCTCGATGTTGCGGCGATCGGTACGGTCGCTGATGTCATGCCGCTGATCGGTGAAAATCGCGTGATCGTGAAGTATGGGCTCATCGTCCTCCAGAAGACTCGTCGGCCGGGACTCCTCGAGATGTATGCGGTCGGGCGGATCCCTATCGATGACCAGCATGCTCCCGACGCTCGGATGATCGCTTTCCAAATCGCTCCACGGATCAATGCGGCAAGCCGGATGGCACATGCCGAAACGGCTCATGAGCTTTTATATACTTCGGATCGGGCGAAAGCGAGAGTGCTCGCCCTCGAGCTCGAGGGCTACAATGTTGCTCGGCAGAAAGTCAGCCAGGCTGCCGCTGAAAATGTACGTGCCGTCGCCGAGCTTAAATTCCGCGATGAGAAATTTGTTATTGCGATCGGTCCCGAGTTTCCGCTCGGCGTCGT
>CAZTYU010000004.1:46047-58596 GCA_964617535.1 uncultured Bdellovibrionales bacterium
GGACGTAGAAACGGTGCCGGAGCTCCTCATTGATGCTGAGCTCCACCCGGGCGATGTCACGCTCGAACTCGTTCGAACGCTCTCGGATCTCGCGCCCTTCGGCGAAGGCAACCCCGTGCCCGTATTCCGCCTTTCTGAACTCGAAATCCGTGAGGCGCGAACGGTTGGCAAAGATGGCAAGCATTGGAAGCTCGCACTGAGCCATCCGTCGTTTACCCGTCCGATTGATGCGGTCGGCTGGTCAATGGCGGAGCTCTACCCTGACCTTGGGCCGGGATCCCGACTCGAAATTGCCTGCCAAATCGAAGAGAATGCCTGGAACGGACGTACTATGCTGCAGTTGAAACTTCTCGATATGAAGCTGGGATAGAAGGATTTTCTTGTGAGGGCGGTCTCGGAAAAGGTATAATGAAACCATGCAAAAGATCATAATGTATTCGGACGGTGGTTCGCGTGGTAATCCCGGACCGGCTGCCTTGGGAGTGTATATCGAGACCCTGGATAAGGGTTTCGGGGAATACCTCGGCATCAAGACCAATAACGAGGCGGAGTATGCCGCCATCGTCGCTGGACTGAAGAAAATCAAGGCGTTGGTCGGCAAGGAGAAGGCGAAGAAGGCGGCGATCGAATGCCGGATGGATAGCGAGCTCGCCTGTAAGCAGCTCAACCATGTGTATAAGATCGAAAACGAACGTCTCCAGCCCCTCTTCTTTCAGGTCTGGAACCTGATGCTAGATTTCGGCTCGGTCGAGTTTGTGCACGTTCGCCGGGAGCTTAATACTCGGGCGGATGCCGAAGCGAACCGCGCCATGGATGAGGCTGCCCGATCAGAAGCAGGAAAACTATTTGCCTAAGTCGCTATGAAACTCAAAACAAAACTCTGGATCGGAATTATCGCCATCGGGCTCATCGGATTCGCTTGGTATTGGTCAAAGCGTCCTGATCCGTCTTCAAATATGGTGACGGAAACAGTTTCCCGAACCGATGTTTCGGAAACGGTCAGCGTTTCTGGCGAATTGGTCCCGGTCAGCTACGCAGACCTTTCGTTCCAAACCGTTGGGCAGGTGGAGGCGGTCTATGTGCGGGAGGAGGAAGCCGTAAAAGCGGGGGATCCGCTCGCTGTGCTCGATCGCTCGGTCCAAGCATCGCAGCTTGCCGCTGCCGAAGTCGCACGGAGGATCGCAGAAGAGGCTGAGAAGCTCGCTCTTCGTAACAAGAACGATCTCGATCCTGAGGAGCGGCACGCTAAGAAGCTTGCTTCAGAAGCGGCACGCGAAGACCTCCGAACGCTTCGGGCACAGATGGAAAAATCGGTGATTCGTGCGCCGTTCGATGGCCGTATCACGCGTGTTGATTTGCGTTCCGGGGAAACGGCTTCGATCGGCGCCAGAGCGTTCCGGATTGTTCGCGAAGCAGGGTTGGTCATCGAAGCCCGCGTTCCGGAGTCTGACATCGTGAAACTTTCATCGGGGATGGAAGCGTCGGTTACGTTCGATGCGCTCGATTCGTCAGATGTTTTTCAGGCAAAGGTGGTAGCGATTGATCCCTCGGCTACGGTCGTTCAGGATGTCGTATCGTATGTGGTGACGTTCGAGGTTTCGGGAATCGACAGCCGCCTCCGGGATGGCATGTCAGCCGATATCGACGTCGTAACGGCCAAGCGTGACCGTGTCTTGGCTGTCCCGTTCCGGGCCCTCATTGTCCGTGGTGAAAAGACATTCGTAACGCTTTCGGGTCCGAATGGCGCGACCGAAGAGGTTCAGGTGAAGACCGGGCTCGAGGGTGATGACGGGACGGTTGAAGTTCTCTCCGGCCTCAAGGAAGGAGATACGATCGTCGTCAGCGCGGTGTCGGAATAAAATGAGTGCTTGTCCTGTCGTCTCTTGAGAAAGATCGATGGCCGAGAACGGGGGTGTAATGCTTGTTTCGTCTCGTAATAACGTTTGAGAATGAACGCTGTGCTCATATCTGCAAAGGGACTTTCCAAAGTCTACGATAACGAGGGTGTCAAAACAGTCGCGCTCGAAGGGGCTTCGTTCACGATTGATCGAGGTGAGTTTGTCTCAATTATGGGGCCATCGGGCTCAGGTAAATCGACCCTCATGCAGGTACTGGGACTTCTTGATCGTCCGACTGCCGGGACATTTCTCCTCGAGGGAGTGGATGTTACGACGCTTTCAGATGACGCCTTGGCCGAACTCCGGAATAAAAAGATCGGCTTTGTTTTCCAGGCGTTCAATCTTTTGCCAAAGACGAGCGTTTTTGAAAATGTCGAATTGCCGCTCCTGTATGACCCGGTCATGATGGAGGACAATGACAAGAAGGTTCGAGCCGCGCTGGATGCAGTCGATATGTCGCATCGGACCGAGTATCTTTCAAATCAGCTTTCGGGCGGTGAAAAGCAGCGCGTGGCCATCGCCCGGGCGCTCGTGAATGACCCAGAGATTATTTTTGCGGACGAACCGACCGGTAATCTTGATTCGAAATCCGGACTGCAGGTGATGCGTATCCTGCAAGATCTCAATGCGGCAGGCCGCACTATCATCGTGGTGACGCACGAATCACAGACGGCAGAACATGCGATGCGCATTCTCCGTATGCATGACGGTCATATCGTCGGTGATGAGCCAGTGCGTAATCGGCGGAACGCTCGGACCGAAGGGGAGCTCCTGAAATAGCGTCCGTATGAAACTCTCCGATCCCGTCAAAATCGCGTATCGATCGCTCCAGACGGCCCGGCTCCGATTTCTCTTGACTGTCCTGGGAGTTGTCATCGGGGTGGCGGCCGTCATCCTCGTCATGGGCATTGGCGCGAGCGCCCAGAGGCTCGTGCTCTCGCAAGTGGAAAATGTCGGGTCGAATCTCATTGGCATCCTCCCGGGCGCATCGGAGGAAGACGGTCCGCCAGCATCAGCACTGGGCATCGTCACAACGACTTTTACCAATGATGACCTCGTGGCGCTCCGTGATCGCCGGAATGTGCCTCACCTTATCGCCGCTTCTGGCTATGTGACTGGGTCGGCGACAGTTGCTTCGAAGAGCGAGTCTTTCGAGGCAACCTTTCAGGGCGTCTCGCCAGCCTTTGTTTCGATTGAGAACATCAAAGTTGCCGAGGGTCGATTCTTCTTTCTTGAAGAAGAGCGTGACCTTTCGCGCGTGGCGGTCCTCGGCGCTGAGCGTGCGCGGGATCTTTTTCCGAATCGGAGCCCACTCGGGGAAACGATCGAAATCAAAGATACGCCGTTCAAGGTAATCGGCGTTCTTGAAGCGCGTGGGAGCGCCGCGTTTTCCAACCCTGATACGATCGTCTATGTACCGCTTGAGACCGCGCAGAAACTGCTTCTGGGAATTGATTATTTGAATTTTGCCCGAGCGAAAGTCGATGTGCCAGAAAATGTCGAGGTTTCCATGGCGGCTGTCGAGCGGCTGCTCCGCGACCGGCACGATCTTGATCCTGACGAGGAATCAGACTTTTCGGTTCGGAGTACTGCGGCAGCGCTCGGGATATTGACCCAGGTAACGGATGTCCTCTCGTATTTCCTCCTCTCTATTGCGGCACTCTCGCTTCTCGTTGGTGGTATCGGTATCATGAATTCGATGCTCATTTCGGTTTCGCAGCGAGTGCGTGAAATCGGACTCAGGAAAGCAGTTGGGGCGCGTCGATCCCATATCCTCACACAGTTTCTTCTCGAGTCGTCGGTGATCACGCTTTTTGGGGGAGTAATCGGGATCGTTTTCGGTGTCGGTGTGACCTTTATCGTCTCGCTGATTATCCCGGGACTCGGATATGATTGGGTGTTCATCGTACCGCCGATTTCAATCATGCTCGGCTTCTCAGTTTCACTCGCGATCGGAATAATTTTCGGTTTGTATCCGGCGTTCCGTGCCGCCCGGACCAGTCCGATGGAAGCGCTGCGCTATGAGTAGATCATTTTTCCCATACTGGTCGACACGCCGGGTTTTTACCTCCCTTTTCTTTGCGCTCCGGACTATCCGGACCCATAAGGCACGGACCGCGCTCGCGCTTCTCGGCGTAGTCATCGGCGTGTTCTCGGTCGTCTTTGTGAATGTCCTCGGGGATGCCGTCAAAGGATATGTCGTTGGCCAGGTCGAAAGCTTCGGAACGAACCTTATTCAGGTAGAAGTAAAGGTGCCAAATACGGGAAAGATGTCGTCGGAAAACGCCTTCTCCCGGGCGCAGGGGACAGAAATCACGACGCTTACCACGGATGATCGTGATGCGATACGGAAATTGCCCAGCGTTGAGGCGGCTTATGCGGGGAGTATCGGCCAAGAGCGAGCAACCTACGGATCAACTGGAAAACGAGTCATGCTCTTCGGAACAGGGGCTGAGGCCCCGGCGGTTGATGGTAATCTCAAGCTTTCAGCTGGCCGTTTCTTTACCGAGGAGGAGAACGCGAACGCTGAGCGCGTCGTTGTGATTGGTAACGATACCCGAGAGACATTCTTCGGGAATCGGAACGCTCTCGGTGAATCGATCACGCTCAAGGGGGAGAAATATCGCGTCATTGGCGTGCTCGCTCCGCGCGGCTCAGCTGGGTTTATCGATCTCGATACCTTTACGTATGTGCCGGTTCGGACCCTCCAGAAGAAGCTTCTCGGGGTTGATTATGTCCAGATGATTTCAGTCAAAATGCGTGACGCTTCGCGTGAGAAAGAAACGGTCGCAGATATCATTGCGCTTCTCAGAAAGCGACACGATATCGATGATCCGAAAAAAGACGATTTCAGCGTGACTTCAACCAAAGAAGCGCAGGAGACGCTCTCGACGGTGCTCGGCTCCCTCTCGATACTGCTCTTGGCGCTGACTTCGATATCGCTCGTTGTGGGCGGCGTCGGTATTATGAATGTGATGTATGTTTCGGTTGCTGAGCGGACGGCAGAAATCGGACTCAGGAAAGCAGTTGGGGCAAAATCAGGAAGTATCCTGCGACAGTTCCTTTTCGAGGCGCTCATTATCACCGGCCTTGGGGGCGTAGTCGGTATCGGAGCGGGTGTCCTTTTTTCCTTTGGGGCAAGCTATATATTCTCCCAGCTCGGTTTCGGGCTTGAATTGTCATTCACTCCGAATTCTCTTTTTCTCGGAGCGGTATTTTCTGTCTTGGTTGGACTTATCTTTGGTATCGCGCCAGCGTATCGCGCGGCGCTTCTCTCGCCGATGGATGCGCTTCGCCGAGAGTAGGCTCGCTAGTTCCCGTTCGGATAGTAGATCTTCAAGAGATCTTCGGCTGTTGATGGCTTGAAGAGGAGGTTGTCGCTCCCTTTCTCTTTGGAATACTTGAATGTCATGCCGCCGTCGAGGATGCGGACTTCGACCTCGCTCTGACGCTTTTTCTTCGCCTTGCTAGCCGAGATTTTCTTGCCCGTCTTTTTATCGTAGTAAACGATCTTCGGTTCGCCAGAGACAACTTCACTTGGGGCTACTTCGCCTTCCTCGAGTGTTTCATTTTCGTAGGGCGTGAACGCCGTAGGCGGGTAGGCTTCGAGGAGTCTATCCATCATCGAGCGCCACATCGGTGCTGCCATATAGATCCCGTCTGCACCCTCCTCCATCGGCGTGTTGTCGTTATTGCCAGTCCAGATGCCGAGCGCCACATCGTTTGTGTAGCCGACCGTCCAGGCGTCACGGAAGTTTTGCGTCGTACCGGTCTTGGCGGCAACGCCGGTTCCGGCGGGGAAGGCGATCGGGCTCGATGGTCCGAAGACCGCGGTGCGGGCCGCATTGTCGGAAAGAACAGAGCTTATTTGTCTTGCGACATTGGCGCCGAGTACCGTATCAGGATTCGTGACACGTTTATAGACATCGCGATCCTCCCGGTCGATGACTCGGAGGATGCCATCAGTCGGTACGCGCTTCCCCTCCTGGCCGAAGACACCAAAGGCACTCGTGAGATCGACGAGCTTCACTTCCGCGCCGCCGAGAACGAGGGCGAGGCCATAGCGTGAGGGCTCGGTGAGCGTGGTGATGCCGAGCGCGGTCGCGAGAGCGATCGTATCGGGGATGCCGGCGAGATACAGTGTAGAGACGGCTGGGATGTTGAGCGATTGCGACAGCGCCGCGCGCATCGTGATGAGGCCGCGGAATTTTCCATCGTAGTTACTCGGGATGTATTCGGTACCGGTGCCATCCGCGCCGAAATTGATCGGCACATCATAGATCCGGGTTTCGGGCGTGAAGCCTTTGGTGAAAGCGGTCGCATAGGCGAATGGCTTGAAAGTCGATCCGGGCTGTCTTTTTTCGATAGCGACGTTCACTTGGCCATCGATTTTCGTATCAAAGTAGTCGCGGCTACCGACCATCGCGAGGATCTCGCCGTTCTTTGGCGTCATGGCGACGAGCGCGCCGTTCGAGGCGCCTCGGGCGAGATTTTTCTTTACGCCGTCAGCGACGATTTCCTCCGCTTCTTTCTGGAGATCGAGGTTGATCGAAGTATAGACGTCGTACCCTTCGGTCTCGAGCGCTTCCTGTCCGTATTCTTTTTTCAAGTGTTCGAGGATATAGAAGACGAAATGGGGCGCCCGGATTCGGCGTTCGAGCGGCGTGATCTTGTCGAGCGTTTTGGTCGTGAGTGCGGTCTCGAGTTCCTCATTTTTTATGGAGCCGAGTTCATGCATTTTCCGGAGGATGAGTTCTTTCCTTGCGATGAGTGCCTTCTGATTCTTACCATAGGGGGAATAGAGGGTTGGCGCGTTTGGGAGCGCGGCAACGAGCGCTGCTTCGTCGAGCGTGAGTTCGATCGCTGGTTTTCCGAAAAAAGTCTGGGCGGCTGCCTCGACACCATAGGCATTTGATCCGTAGGGAACAGTGTTGAGATAGAGATCGAGGATCTCCTCTTTTGAGAGGGATTTCTCTATCTTGATAGCGAGGATGACTTCACGCGCCTTGCGGACCCAGGTCTTCTCGCGGGTGAGGAAGAGCGCACGGGCGAGCTGCTGCGTGATAGTTGAGGCGCCCTGAGAAATGCCCTGGTTACGGACATTCACGATCGCGGCGCGGAGGATCGCAATGAGGTCGATGCCCGGATGTGTGAAAAAGTGCGCGTCTTCTGCAGCGACGGTGGCGAGACGGACGGACTCGGGTATTTTTTCATGATCGACGACACGGCGGTTTTCCTCGCCGTGGATCTGGTAGAGGATTTCTTTGCCGGTTCGGTCATAGATGACGGTCGTCTCAGCCAGCGGATGTTTCTCGAGATTGAGCGTTTCGGAGGCGTCGAAGTAGTAAATGGAAAACCCTCCGACGATGAGTCCGAGCGAGAGGATGAGGACGAGCCAGGTGGTCTGGCGGGCGATCCAACGGAGGATGGCAAAGAGGGTCGACATGAGTTCATTATACGGCATCACGCCTCCCGGTTTGAACGGAAGTGCGAAGCGTCAGTGAACCGCTTTCTCTTTGCTTTGTCAATGCGACGCTTTCGCGATAGTCTAGAGACATATGCGTTTTCCTGTAAACAAATTATTCTGCCAAGCGCTCGGGCTTCTGGGCTTCCCGGTCGTGTGGGAAGTCTCCGTCGGGAGTGTTCTGTTTCGGACGGCGCCAGATGGCACCCGCGAGTACCTCATTCTCCAGTATCCGAGCGGGCACTTTGATTTCCCCAAGGGTCACATGGAAGCTGGCGAGACCGAAGAAGATACACTCCGCCGCGAGACGGAGGAAGAGACCGGCATCCGGGACATCCAGGTGTATCCGGAGCGTGTCAGTATCCGCTATTTCTACGAGGCGCGCGGCAACGAGTACGAGCGTCGGGTGCGCGAAAAGAGGGGGACATGGATATTCAAAGTGGTGCATTTCTATCCAGCACAGGCGCTTCCCACGGCTGAGGCCGCGATTTCTCATGAGCACATCGGTTCGCTCTGGCTTCCATTCGATCGGGCGGTCGAAAAGGTAACATTCGAAAACGCCAAACGCGTGTTGCGCGGGACGGAGGAATACCTTAAGAAGTACGGGGGTTAGGCTTCCCCTGATGGCGGAAGTCTGCTACTCTTGTCATTCGCTTATGCTCTCCGTCAAACGTATCAGAAAGAGTTTCGGCACCCGCCGCCTGCTCCACGAGGTGTCTTTTAACCTGGGCGCCGGGCAGCGGATGGCGCTTGTCGGAGAAAACGGGACGGGGAAATCGACGCTCCTGAAAATTATCGCCGGACTCGAACCATCGGATAAGGGAATAGTGACAATCACTAAGGGTCGGCTCGTTGGCTACCTCCCTCAGGAGACGATTGCTGAGGGAAACGAGACAGCGCTTCAGTTTCTTCGTGATGCGACCGGTATCGGGCTTCTGGAAAAACAGATGAAAGCGCTCGAGCCGTATCTCGATCAGCCTGAAAAACTCGTCGAATACGAGACTCTGACAGATCGCTTCGAACGCCTCGGCGGCTATGCATTCCTCGATCGGGCCCGTGGTATTCTCGATGGTCTTGCACTCGATGGTCTTGATCTTGACCGGCCGCTCAATACTTTTTCCGGTGGCGAAAAACGGAAGCTTGCCTTGGCTGCCGTCCTCCTTTCCGGTGTTGATCTCCTGCTTCTCGATGAACCGACAAACAATCTCGACCTCGTCGCGCTCCTTTGGCTCGAGGCGTACCTGGTCCGCTCGGGAGCGACAGTACTGGTCGCGTCTCATGACCGTGCTTTTCTCGATCATGTCGTGACGCGTGTCCTCGCTATCGACCCAGTGAAGCATGGCGTGATGCTCTATAGCGGAAATTGGTCAGTCTACGCTGAGACAAAGGCGCATGCTTTCCGCCGAGCCAAAGAGCTCTACAACGCGGAGCAGCGCGAACGCGAGCGAGTCGTGACTTCGGCGGCCGAAAAGATACACTGGGCGGAAGAGACAAAGAAAAAAGTGGCGCCGGACAAGGACAAGTTCGCTTCAAACTACAAAAAAGAACGGGCGATCAAGAAATTCACTGGTTCGGCCAAGGCGCTTGAAGGCAGGCTCGAGCGATTGAATGAACACGAAAAGCCGTTCGAGCGACCGCCGCTCGAATTCGAGCTTGAGCCGGGCGCCAAAACTTCACCGCCAGCGATCACTCTTACGCGGGTGAGAATTGGTTATGACAAAAAACATCCAGTCGCTTCTGGCATTACGCTTCGGTTTCCGTTTCGCTCGCGCACCGCGCTCCTCGGAGCCAACGGTTCCGGCAAGTCGACGCTCATCAAGACGATCATGGGCCTCATTCCGTCGCTCTCCGGTACGGTCCGCGTCGGCAAGGGTGCGGTTTTCGGCGATCTGATGCAGGAAGGGGAGAATCTCCCGCTTGAAGAAACGGCGATCACATATTTTGCCAAACGGTTCCGGTTGTACGAACGGAGCGACGTGCTCCTGCTTTTGTCGCGTTTTGGTTTCGTTCCGGATGAAGCGACCGTGAAGATCGGCCGACTGAGTCCTGGCGAGCGGGTCCGGCTGGTTATCGCTTCACTCGTTCATCGTGGTGCGAACATCCTCATCCTCGATGAGCCGACCAATCATCTCGATCTCGAAGCGATCGAAGCGCTTGAAGACGCGCTCGCGGCCTACCCGGGAACGGTTCTTCTCGTTACTCATGACCGGGCTTTTTTGTCGCACCTCACTCTCGACCAGTCCTATCTCTTGGCCGATGGCAAGCTCGAGTCGATCCCTGATTACGCTGCCTATGCCAAGCGGCTGAGTAGAGAGGCGAAACGTCGTCTGAAGCGGCTGGAGGAACGCCTCGGAAAGTGATTTTTTGGCGAGAGAAATCAGCGAAAAAGACAGCTTGCCTAAGCCTTTTTCTTCCGATATACTGCGGAACATATGAACGCTATACAGAAGATCCGCTGGCAGTTCGCGGGAGTCGTTCTCCTTGCTCTCGTTTCCGGCCTCATTGCCTATCCGAAACTTGTTGCTTTTGCTCCGCCCGTCGAGCGCTTTTTTGCACAGGCTCAGGTGAATCTCGGTCTCGACCTCCAGGGCGGTATCCATCTCGAGTACGCCGCGGATACGTCCGAAGTCGAAACGGCTAAGCGCGACGACGCGCTCCAGGCCGCGGTGGATGTGATCGAGCGGCGCGTGAATGCCTTTGGTGTCGGCGAGCCGGTTGTGCAGCTGTCGCGTTCAGGCGATGAGAGCCGCATCATCGTCGAACTCCCGGGCGTGAAAGACATCGAGGAAGCAAAGTCGATGATTCGTGAGACGCCATTCCTCGAATTCCGCGAGCTCGCTGGTCCCGAGGCAGAGGAGCAGATCACGACCGCCAATGCACAGTCTGAGGAAGCAGCAGGAAAGATTCTTGAGAATGCCTTGTCCGGGATTGATTTCGCCGAACTCGCCAAGACCTGGAGTCAGGACCCGGGATCCAAGGATAACGGCGGGGAGTACGATTTCGTCAAAAAGGGCTACTACGTTCCGGAATTCGATGCGGTCACGTTCGACCCGGCCTTTCAAAAGGGATCAGTCTGGCCTACGCTCGTCGAGACGAGCTTCGGTTGGCATATCCTGAAAAAGATCGATGAACGTGGCGAGGGGGACGAACGTGAGGTGAAGATCGCACATATTCTGTTTCCCAAGTATTCGATCGAACAATTCCCGAACCTCCAGTTCAAGGCAACCGGACTTTCGGGCAAGAATCTGAAAAATGTCTTTGTCGACTACCAGTCACAGGGGATTGGCTCGCCGCAGATCTCGCTCCAGTTCGATGATGAGGGAGCAAAGCTGTTTGCGGACATCACGGCGCGCAATATCGGAAAGCCAGTAGCTATCCTCATTGATGGCGAGGTGGTGAGCCAGCCGACCGTGCAGGCCGAGATTCGCGATGGTCAAGCCGTCATCACTGGCGACTTTACTTTGCCGGAGGCGAACGCGCTCGTGAAGCGTTTCAATGAAGGTGCACTCCCGGTCCCGATTACCCTCGACGCTCAGCAGTCAGTCGATGCGTCACTTGGAAAATCAGCGCTCGATCAGAGCGTCACGGCCGGCATTTACGGACTTGCGGCCGTTTCGGTCTTCATGCTCCTCTTCTATCGCTTCCTCGGTTTCATCGCGGTGCTTGCACTGCTCCTCTACTCGGCCATGCTCCTCGCGCTCTTTAAACTCTCGATCTTCACGCCGTTTCCGATTACGCTCACGCTCTCGGGTATTGCGGGATTCGTCCTCTCGATCGGTATCGCGGTCGACGCGAACGTGCTCATTTTTGAGCGGACCCGCGAAGAGCTCTCATTCGGTAAGTCGATGCGCAAAGCACTCCACGAAGGCTTCCGCCGCGCCTGGCCATCGATTCGTGACGGACATCTCTCGACGATCATCACGACGGTCATTCTTATCGGGATGGGAACGGGTTTCGTAAAAGGCTTCGCGCTTATCCTCGCCCTCGGTGTGCTCCTCTCGCTTTTCACGGCGGTCGTTCTTGTCCGTATCATGGTGGATTTCCTCTTTGCCGACTGGATGGAACGACATCCGTGGATTCTCGTGACGCCAAAGAAGCTTGATACACCCAAAGACTAGTCCTATGCAGCTCGATATCATCCAAAAAAGAAAGTACGCCTACGCCTTCTCCATTCTCGCGACTGGGGTAGCGATCGCTTGCATCATCACGTGGGGGCTTCGCCTCGGGATCGACTTCAAGGGCGGCACCCTCATGGAGGTTCGATTCGCGGAGTCGGCTGTACCGACGGCGGATGCGGTCCGTGAAAAACTCGGTGGCGTCGAACTCCAAAGCCTGACGGTCCAGCCGACAGCTGATCGGGGCATGCTCCTCCGTTATCTCGCTTCCGATGAAACGACGAACGATCAGGTGCTAGCTGCCCTGAAGGGTATCGACCCCTCGGTGGAGCAGCTCCGGGTCGACTTCATCGGCGCTTCCGTTTCAGATCAGATGCAGCGCCAGGCTTTCACAGGGACGCTCCTCGCGCTCCTCGGCATCGCGCTCTACATCGCGTGGGCGTTCCGCCGAGTCTCGTATCCAGTCACGAGCTGGGAATACGGCGCTGGCGCCATCATCGCGCTCGCGCATGATATCGTCATCACGATCGGCGTGTTTAGCGTCTTGGGGCACTTCTATGGCATTGAGGTAGGCGTACCGTTCATCGCGGCGCTCCTCACGATCCTCGGTTACTCGGTAAACGACACGATCGTCGTCTATGATCGGGTCCGCGAAAATCTCCTCCGCGCCCGTTCCGGTACGGACTTCGAGACGATCGTGAACCGGTCGCTCAACGAGACGCTCGTCCGTTCGGTGAACACGTCACTGACCGTGATCATCGTCCTCATCGCCGTTGCGGTCTGGGGCGGGGAGAGCGTGCGCTGGTTCGCCGTTGCCCTCCTCGTCGGCGTCGGATTTGGTACCTATTCGTCGATCTTCGTCGCCTCGGCGCTGCTCGTGTCGCGGTTCAAGATGAAGTTTCCGGAAAAAATTAATGCCTAGCCCTATGAAATGGAATCCATTCAAGAAAGACGATCCTAAGGCAGAGGCTGCTCTCGCCGAAGAAGCGGCCAAGCTCGAAGCGGAATTCAATGCGCTGCCGGGTGCCAAGGACATGAATATGTTCCAGCGGTTCGCGATGAAGCGGGTCCT
>CAZTYU010000005.1:0-3521 GCA_964617535.1 uncultured Bdellovibrionales bacterium
AAGACCATCCGCATCGTGAGCATCCCCGACGGCGAGGGCCTGCCCTACATCCGCGAACCGTATGTCGGCTGCACGTTCCGTCTGGCCGACCCGGCGACAGTCGCCGAAGTCGAGGCACTCAACTTCTCGCAGCTCGAGGCCGCGCCGCCGCCGGCGTACTCGGTCGCCTTCGACGAAGTGATCCGCGGGCTACAGGAAGTCCAACGCTACGACTGGGCGAGCCATCTCCAGATGCTCGTCCGGCCGAAGTTCATCCGCTTCCCCATCGGCTGCGCCGAGCTCGTCAGATCCTGACGGCACCCCCCCTTGCGCCAACGCGCGCGCAAAACAAGAGACGACTCATCACGCCGATGGGCCGTCTCGTTTTTTTACAATGTTTTGGTTAAACTTATTGTCTAATTCTTTAGCAAAGCTATTCTATCTTTTATTATTGACAAACTACGTTTTTATATGATAATTTCATGTTCTTGATTTCTTACCATATTTATACTATTGGTATATAATCAAGATAACCAAAAACAGCCTTTCGGCTGTTTTGGTCCATACTTTTTGAAGAAAGCCTAGGACTTATTCCTGGGTTTTCTTTTTTGAGCCTTCCGAGCAGTGCGGTACGGATGCCGTCCAAATCGAACTTGATATTCGATATCTGTGAGACGGCGCCATTCCCCATTCTCGAGCACCCAAGCTCGGGGTGTTTTGGGTAGAAGCATAAAATATTGCTTTCCCAGTTTGTTAAGGATCTACCCGATCGCCGCGGGTCTATCAAAACAGAACACCGAAGCCGAGGACTCCGGCTCCGGTGCTTTTGTGGCGATTAATCGTCTATAAAGTCTTTGGTGTCGTGTCCGTTTTTCAGCGTTCGGTGTTTGTTTCAACTACTACAGTAGCACGACTCGACGCTTTTAACAAGCTTTTAGACCCCAAAATACCCCTTGTACCAATCCACGAAGTTCTTGATGCCGACTTCGATGCGGGTGGTCGGCTTCCAGCCGAGCTTCCTGAGTTTCCGGATGTCGGCAATCGTACTCTTCACATCGCCGGGCTGGATCGGCATCATTTTCTTCTTGGCAATCTTACCCACATTCTCCTCGATCACTTCGATGAAACGGGTGAGCCGTTCCTCTTTGTCGCCGCCGATATTCATGACGGTGCAGGCGAGGTTCGCATCGAGGCAGGTCAGGATACCCGATACGATGTCGTCGACATAGGTGAAGTTCCGCGTCATGTCGCCGTAGTTATAGACCTTGATCGTGTTCCCCGCGAGGATGTCCTGGGTAAAGGTAAAGAGCGCCATGTCCGGCCGGCCCCAGGGGCCATAAACCGTGAAGAAACGGAGGCCGGTAGTCGGTAGAGCGTGGATATGGCTGTAGACATGCGCGAGGAGCTCGGTCGCCTTTTTCGTCGCAGCATAGGGCGAGATCGGCGTATCGACCGGATCGCTCTCGGCGAACGGGAGCTTCTTGTTGTTCCCATAGACGCTCGATGACGAAGCGTAGAGGAAGTTCTTCACCCCGTACTTCACCGCGAGATCGAGGAGATACGTCGTCCCCATCACGTTCACATCGGCATAGAGCGCCGGGTCGCGGAGGCTGTTGCGCACCCCGGCCATCGCCGCGAGGTGGATGACTTTCTCCGGGCGTTCTTTCTTAAACAGTTTTTCGAGGAAGGCGCGGTCACGGATATCGCCACGGTAGAGCTTGAACTGACCTTTGTAGTCTTTCAGAAATTTCTTGATCCGGTCTTCTTTGATCCGCGGGTCATAGTAGTCGTTGAAATTGTCGATGAGGATCGGCGTATCGCCGCGGTCCATGAGCGCCCGCGCCGTCGCGCTCCCGATGAACCCCGCCCCACCCGTAATGAGGACCTTCAGATTATTCTTCGTGCCTTTCTTCGTTCCTTTCTTCGCTGTCTTTTTTGCCGTCATACGGTTGGTGGTTATTTACGGGTAAATTCCTTGATGCGTTTCCAAAGTCCGAGCGGCCCGCTGCGGAGGAATTCGCGGTAGGCGTTCCCGGCGAGCTCCATCACTCTCCCGACCGGCGAACCGGGACGGAAGAACGACCCCGACAGTACCTGCCGCTTCTCCATATGCGCGGCCCATTTGGCGTCGATATGGCGGCGCTCGTCGGCGCTGAGCCTGCCCTTCCGGAGGACGACCGCGAAGCCGTTCCCTATCTTATCATCCGTGTCCTGGAAATCAATGAGCTCCCAGTCGAGGCCGATGGCGCGGACGAGCTCGATGACATCCTCGGTCACCCAGTAGCTCTGATGCCCCGTCTCGGGGTCAGGCGTAACCGACTCGGTGCCAGCATGCCGCGCCTGGAGACTCGCGAGCGTCGTCCGCTCGCGGCCACGGTCAAACGTCCGCTCCATATGCGGCACGATCATATAGATGTAGCCGTCCGTTCGGACGACGCGGTACCACTCGCGGAGCGCCGCGATCGGATCGGCGAAATGTTCGAGGACATGCGACGAAATGACGAAATCCACTGATCCGTCCGCTACGGGCAGTTTGTCGCCCGGCGCGACGATATCGATCGGCGCCACATCGCCCGAGATCTGGAGCTCACGCTTCTTGTAGGTGCTCCGATTGAATTCATCGGCGATATCGACATTCCGCGTATCGAGGCCAAAGGGGTTGTGCGCTGACGCGCCGATCTCGAGGCCGGCGAGCCCGTCGAGATAGCGGTGCGCGAGCTGGCTTTCCGGAAAGATGCGTTTCGCCATATGGAGGTATCAGCGTTTCTTTAGGACCGAGCGGAGGTATTCATAGTATGCGTCGTTCTTGGCGTTCGCATTCGTGTATTCCTCCAGTGCCGTCTCGCGCGCGGCGCGGCCGATCCGGGCGCGGAGCGCCGGGTCCGCGATGAGCGCACCGATTTTCTCTACCCACTCATCCGTCCCTGATGCGACAAAGCCGTCGGTGCCGTCTTGAATCGCTTCACGAAATGTGCGCGTGGCAGCGGCGACGGTCGGCACGCTGACGATACCGGCTTCAAAGAACTTGAGTTCGGACTTCGATTCGCAGAACGGATTGCCGATCTCGAGCGGCGCGAGATTGATATCGAGCGAGGCGATGTTGCCAAAGAGTTCCCGGCGCGGCACGAATGGCAGTCGGTCGATGCGATCCCGATAGGCCTGGAGCCGGTCCTCGGTATCGAGCGGACCCGCGAGGACGAGCCGCATGGACGGATACTTCTCGAAAAGAGCGATGAGCGCATCGGTGAGCGTCGCGAAGTCACGATTGTGGCTCGGCGTCCCCGAGAGATAGCCGACACGAACTACATCGTCCGACACACGCGGACTCACCACATGGGACCACTCGACATCCTCCGCCGAGAGCCGGTTCGGGACGATATAGACGGCCTTGCCTTTTTCGCGAAGTTTGTCAGCGAGGAAACTCGTCGTAGTCGTCGCGACGGTGACGTAGGGATCAGCGAGAATTTCGCCACCGACGCCATGCTCGTAGAGTTTCCGCTCGAGCGCGTTCATCTCCCGCCAGTAATCCATGTGGACGAGGA
>CAZTYU010000005.1:3621-5995 GCA_964617535.1 uncultured Bdellovibrionales bacterium
TAGAGTTTCCGCTCGAGCGCGTTCATCTCCCGCCAGTAATCCATGTGGACGAGGAAGGCTGGGTCATAGACGAGATCGTCCGTTTCAAAGATGATCGTCTTCCCCGCTTCTTTCAGTCGCTGGGTGAGTCGCGGCACTCCGCCGGTAAAGAGCACCCGGTGAAAGACAAAGACCTGGAACTGATCCGCATACGAGAGAAGGCGCGGATTGTCTTGGACCGTGACGGACGCCCGGAAGCCGCGGAGGCGCAGTTCTTCGGCGACGTGCGTCGTCCGATAGCGCGCGCTATCCCCCACCCCACCCGAGATGAAGAGGATATCGCCCGGCGGGACCGGTGCGAAAAGCGCGGTAAACGCTTCGGCCACGCGCCGTCCGCCGCGGACGATGCCATCGCGCCGGATCACGCTCCAGGCTTTCCCGATTTTGATGAGAAACATTTTCATAGCGCCATGACTTTCGAGTATACATCGGCGAGGATATCTCCCGTCCGGTCCCAAGAGAATTTCTCCCGCGAGCGCGCCTGATTGGCGGCGCCTTTTCGCCGGCGGAGTTCCGGATCGCGGAGGAGGCGGAGCACCGCATCCGAGAGGCCCACGCTCGATATGATGCGCGCATACTCGCCACCATCGGCGAGGTACTCGCGATTGTTTTCCGTATCAAAGCACACGACGGGCAGGCCCGCTCCCATATACTGCAGCATCTTGCCGCTCGCCTGTCCGACGCCCTCCTCCTTGGGATCGATGCCGACATCGCTCATGGCAAGGATTTCGCGGAGTGAGAAATACGGAAGCGGTGTGATCGGCGTCACCCGGTCCATCCAGGGCTTGCCATCGAAAAAAGGCGCGACTTCGTTCCACGGAAACCCGGCGACGACGATATGTGCCCGCGGATCGCCCGCGAGGATGAGCGGGACCGAGGAAAGGAAATGCCGGATGCCTTTGTTGGCAACGAGCGCGCCGGTATACGCCACGACGAGCGCGTCCTCAGCGATGCCATACTTGCGGCGAATGGCCGATCGCGGGAACTCGACCGATTCTTCATGGTCCGTCCCGACGCCGTCCGGAACTGTGACGGGCGCATTCTTCTTCCGGATAGCGGCGATCTCGCGCGTATTCTTCCACGAGCTGGTCACCGCCATGTCGCCGAGATCATCGACGATCCGCTCCACCCACTCAAAGAGTCGTCGGAGTAGCCCGGTCCGAAGGTACGCGTGCGAGACCATCTCTTTCGTCAGGCTGCCATGGAAATCCGCGACGAGTTTCATGCCGCGCCAAAAGAGGGCTTTCTGCACGATCCAGCCGATGAGCACGCCTTCGTGGAGGTGGCCATGGAGAATATCCGGCCGCGTCGTCCGCGCGAGGAAGAAAACTTTGCGCACGAGCATGAGGTCGAGGATGATTTTCTGCCAATCAGGACCGGCTTCGAGTTTTTTGTACCAAAAGAGGAGCCGCAAAATGCGTCGCACCTCAATTTTCTTTGCGAGCGGCTCAGGCAAGTTCTGGCCGATATGATACGTCGCGATGGTCACGGTAAAGCCGCGCCGTTCCAAAGCGAGCGCTTCTTCCAAGATACGGATATGCGTTCCCCGATCCGAAAAGAACGGGGTCGGCGCGATCATGAGCACCTTTTTCCCCTTGTTTTCCTCTGTATCTGCCATGCCCCCAGTATACCCCAGCCGTATCTCTGGAAAAAGAAAAAGAGCCGGTCAGGCTCTCGAAGCGGCGATGTCGGGATATTCCCGCACGATCCGCACATTCCCGCGTTCGAGCATCCACGGCAGGATGCCAGCTGGGACTCGGATGGTCTGATGGAGACGGACGCGGCGGCGCGAAGAATAGATAGTCCTGCGCCGGAGTTCCTCGAAACCCGTCCGCCGGACGATGTGGACATAGCCATCGGTGAGCGAGGCTTCTTCACGGATCCGGCAGTAGAGGTAGAGCGACTTGCCGTCGCGAATGAGTCGCCAGTCCCAGCGGACCGACGGCAGATCGATCGTTGCATACAGGATCGCGATCGGGATGACCGAAGTCGCATACACTCGCCGCCGCGTCAGATCGCGATTGTTCGGAAAAATGATGCGCGGCTGCTTGGGAAACAAGGTGCCGTAATGCGGCCGCCGGACCGAACCGTGCATGAGAAACGCGTCGTGCGGAATCCGCGCGAGCTGTTTGACGAGGCGTTCGTAACGCAGCATGGATGACTCCCTCAGAAAAAGGTACGAGGGACCACTGTATCAAAACGCACCATCTCGGTCAATCGCGTACTAATCGCCGAGGTCGTTCTCGGTAAAGGTGACTTCGGCGCCTTCGCCGAGCGTGCCTTCGAGGAGGCGGCGGACGATCACGTCTTCGATCACATCGCTGATATAGCGGTT